>MHFY01000132.1:17236-25108 GCA_001805375.1 Omnitrophica WOR_2 bacterium GWA2_47_8
GAGCATTTCTATCAATTGTAATAATCGCGTTTTGATGAGACCCAACCAATCCCGTTCTTAAATCATTGCTTACTCTGGCATAAACATCGGGAAAGGAATCGTCATCTAAATCCGCGATTCCTACTCCAAAAATTTGATCATAGGGTGCTGGAATCGTCATTGGAAAGCCTGGAAGGGTGTTTTGCCCCATGACATCAAAAGCCCATATTTGGGCAATATAAACTGGCTGAGGTCTTGCCGTTATGCCGTTATTATTAATTACCAGATCTTGATCACCATCTTGGTCTAAATCGCCTAAGACAGCCTCTGAAATATGCTGATATGAAATAGACCCGACCCAATTTGTAATTTGATTACCGTTTTCATCGAAAACGAAAACATGAAAAGCTGTTTGGTTGTTTACAAGGAATATGGCATCGTTTTTCCCATCACCGGTAACATCACCAATCAGTTGACGCGCGATAACACCATTAACAATCGACGGTGGCATAGAGGCAGTCCATCGCAAACTCGCATTAGAGTTATATGCCCGTACAACGCCTCTATAGAAGGGTGGTTCCACGAGAAATAAAAGAACAGTCTTGCGGCCCGAAAAATCCGCAACACTGATATTAGTAATTTGATAACGAGAGTCCCAACTTAGAGGCCAATTCGGAAGCTGAACAAAACCACTACCATGTCTATACGTATAAGCATAAACTGTTGTCATATTATTATTCCACCAAGCAGGTCCCTCAAGCGCAATAATCTCATCATAGCCATCACCATTTAAGTCAGCTAAAATAGGCGCGTGATCCGTTCTCAGAATCTTGGAAGGATCCAGGTGGGCTAGGATCTGGCCAGCTGCGGAAATAACTAATATCCCTCCACCTATTGTCTGATCTCTTCCAGCGGTAACAACAATTTCCTTTCCCGGATTGGGCATCACATTCCCAATGCCGACAATGGAGATCTGCCGCGCTTGAGGAAGATATTGTAGATGCGGCGGAAACACTGGAAATCCACTTCTCATCTGCCCAGATGCATTCCAAACATAAATGCCTGGCCGCATTATCAAGCCACCGACACCACTTGAATCAAGTAAAGTTGTAATAATCTCATTATTCCCATCACCATCTAAATCTGAAACAGCGACTTCCCTAAAAGTAGAAGCACCTGCTCCTTATTGACCAATTGCCACTTCATTTGATTCTTTAAGTCGATTGAGTCAAAATGATTATTCGTTATCGAGTCCCAGGCCTTTTTATATTTTTCAATGATACTTTGATCTGATTGCAATTCTCTCAAAAAAGTATTTAACATAGGCTTATCAAATGATGCCTTCATAATTAAACAGACGTTGTCTGCAACTCCTTATTAGTTAATGATTTGTGAACTAATTCTTTCGTAAGTATTATTTCTATAACTTCTTACGCCCAAAGCGTTTATATACAACGTCTACTTCTTTATTCTTTCGATATAGCGGCCGCAGGCCAAAAGGTAATTTTCCTTCTGAATGGGCTGCATCTTAAATCGGCCTTGCCAAAGATACCCGTGGGATTTGTATTTTTTGTGGTAATAATGCGTGTAAGACCGCCCTAAGCCTGCCATCAGTTTTGAGATTTTTTCAGGATCTTTAATTTCCAGGAGCAGATGGAAATGATTTGACTAAAAAAAATCTTAAGGAACAGTTTCAATGGCTATATCAGCACTACTACCTATGAACTCTGCAGTTGTCTTAAAAATCCGAACAGAATTTAATGGTTGAAAAATTCCCGTTGATAAATTCATTTTCGAAAATAAAATTTCCTGTATATTCGCATTGGGCTCCTCATAGCGTACCACGAATGGAACAACCGTTGAATAACGTCTTTCTAAAGTAGCGACATACGAGTACATTTCCTGGCCTGGGTTATTCACTTGTCCGATTGGAATGGTTTGAAGATTTCTATAATTTGTCCCAGAAAAAATGTACGCTGTCAGGGTATCCGCGCCTACAATAGGACCTGTTGCCCATGTTATTCTCGAAGTAAAAAAACTTAATGTGGGAGTAGGATTGGAATCTACAGATCCAACGAGTTGAACATTTTCCGCATCAGGGACATCAAGAAGCGGAGACCAGATTCCTGAAATTTTACTCTGAAAACGTGCCCCCGAGAAAAATGTGCTTCCTGCGATTGGAAATGATATTGCATTTATTGCTCCAGAATATCTCGAATAGGCTTTACGTTTGATTTTGGTATTTAAACTATATTGCCCCGTAATGATTTGCGGTTGACTTATGACAGTTAAATTTTGTGGGTTAACCTCCATTTCATAGATTGACATCGAAGCAGGTGGGGAAAAAAATCCCCAAGTTTGATAGCGAATGACCAATTTATTGAACTGATGATCGTAAAGTAGATTTATTCCCGCAGGGCCCTCGCCACTTGCATTCACTGTATAGACTTGTTGCCATTGCGGCTGGACAGTGGCATTTGGACTTTTTCCAATCCAAATCTTTAAAGTAGAGGGAGACGAACCATTGCTAACTCCACAATAATAATATACTTCTAAGTTTGTAGGATGCACCGCCTCATCACAACCGACAATGATCTCTGGTCCGGTTATTGGCGGGAGTGTGATATCACGCAAAATAAAATTTGCAAGATTATTTAAATTAGGGATTACAATTTCTCGGAACTTTTGAATATCCAGAGTCGTATTTACCTCTTTGAAAGTGATATACGTAATGCCATAAATATCTTTATTAATTCTTATGTCTAAATTTGCGTTGGGACTGGTAGATTGATAAAGAGTGATAGGGCTGTATTCTGCGGCAAACATAGAATCTACCTGGAGCAGTTCAACTTCCTGATAGTTTGGGGATCCCAGAATTACTTTGGAATAAACAAGGATATGATCAACAGAGGAGGAGGCCTGACCTTGCCATACAAAGACAGAGAAAAAAAACCTAATAAAAAATTTAAGACGAACCGATTCCCAATACGTTTAATCAACCTTTTCATTTTTCTTTCCTTTCATAACAGTACCGATTAATAATGAAATTCGTTTATCCGCTCAAAATAAAAAACCCTATTTTCTTCTTTCTACTCGAAAATAGGGCGATGGTTTCTTCCTTAATAAATATTAATTGGCAGCTGGCTATCCTTCGACTCCGCTTTAGGACCCTCTAGCTTTGCGCCCTACTCTTACGAATAGTTTGCCTTTTCAATAATCTTTTAAAAATCATAAAGAACAATCAAGCACGTTATAAGTATACCCCCCCCGTATAAAATTGCAAGGGGATAGGGGGGAAATGTGAAAACGTTTTCAAAATTTCTTTAAAAACTCTGGGGGGAAGTTCTCATAAATGAGAACTTCCCCCAATGAACTTTAATTATTAACCCTTCAATTCATCCATCAAGATAATCGACTCCGCGATGTCTTTCATTGAACGCGAGGAATCCATGCTTTTTTTATGGATCACGCGGTGGGCGGCTTCTTCGGATAAATTATTCATGCGCATCAAGATCCCCTTGGCGCGTTCAACCAGCTTGCGGGTTTCCAGGGATTCTTTGGCCTTCAGCGCTTCTTCCATAAGTTTTGTGTTTTCCACGGCCACGGCCGCCTGATTGGAAACCATCTGCAGGACATCCATTTCCTCCTGGCTGAAATGGTGCGGGGTCTGCGTATAAATCGTAATAACGCCGATCGCTTTATCCTTAAAGATCATGGGTACGGCCAGCATGGACGTTAGGCCTTCCTTTTTGGCCAGATCACGGTAAAAATAACGGTCCTCTTCACGCACATCATAGACTGCGATGGGTTTTTTGGTTTTAACGACCTCACCGCTGACGCTGGAATTGACCTTCACATTGGGTTTCTTGCGGTAATCCACGCTTAAGCTTTGGGTTGCTCTAATGACCAGCTCCTGGTTCTTTTCATCTAAAAGCATGATCGAGCATATTTTGGAATCCAGCATCTCTGCGGTGACAACCACAATGAGATTTAAGATCTCGTCCAGATATCCCTGGGACGTAATGGACTGGCTGACTTTCACCAAACTATCGAATTGCGTGGCCTTCTTTTTGGTTTGCTCAAAAAGCCAGGCGTTCTCGATCACACCGCCCACCTGCTTGGCGATCATATAGATCAAATTGATCGTATTGGCGGCATAGTCATGGGGTCTTTTATGCTGAACATTAACGACCCCGATCGCCTTCCCCTGATAAATAATAGGCACCGACAGGAAAGCTTCGTATCGATCCTCCGGCAGGACATCAAAGCTTTTAAAGCGCGGATCTTTATAGGCATTTTGGGCGATGGCCACGGGTTTATTTTCTTTGGCGACCCAGCCGGTGATCCCTTCCCCTGTTTTCAAATGGATCTTGCCCAATTCTTCTTTATGCGCGGTTTTAGAGGCCATCAAGATCAGGTGCTCTCTTTTTTCATCGAACAGATAAACAAAAACCGAATCCGCGCTCGTCATCTCCGTGACGATCTTAACCACTTCTTTTAAAACCAGCGCGAGGTCGAGTTCCGAGCTGGTGATATCAACGACCTTGCGCAGGATCTTTATTTCCTCTGCTTCGGCGATGTGAAGTTTTTTATTGGGTGTTACTTTGGGGGGTTTAGTCATAGTATTATGGTACAAAAATTCTTATAAAAAGCAACTATACTGTATTACCTAAATTATTTTTAGAAGAACAGTGTATTAGTCTCATATCTTAGGTTTCTTTTCGCTTTTGCGCCAGGCTGATCACCAGGGTAATAAAAACACCGGTTAAAACAAGGTTTAACGCCAAACTCAAGATCGACAATGGGACCGCGATGCCGCTTAAGCCATAACCCATGGCGATCAGCAAAACCCCGGCGCCGACTTCCCCGCGGGGGAACATGGCAATACTTAACGCCAGCCGGTCCTTCCAGGACGCTTCCCGACGATAACAAAAGAACAGAAAACTTTTTCCCACATTTGACAATACCGTTAAAGCTAAAACGTGTGCGATAAACACGCTGATGTTCATGTCCTGAAGCTGTATTTTGGGCAAAGAACAACCGACTAAGAACATAAAAGAACCCTTAATTAAACGGTCAGTGACTAAAGACACTTCCCTTTTGGGTTCTTGGTGCGGTTCATCATAAGAAGGATCTTTTGCTTTACCGTGATGTGGATTATAAAGCAGCGCACCGAAAGAAAAGGCCGGGACCAGTGCGCCCAGGTCAATTTTAGTCACTTGATAGATCAGATACAAGGCCATAACGATGATGACACTATAGGAAATAAGCGCGTATTGGCCGCTGGGCAACCGCAAGGAATGCTGCCGCTGAAAAGCTAAAACCAAGAAAAAGACCATGAGAAAAACGCCGACAAATAATTTAAAACTCAGCCCGATAAAGAAAACCTGGAACGGGATCAATAAAAGAATGGCGACAAAATCATCAAAGACCGCCAAAACCTGGGCCTTACGGAAGACCCAGCTTGTCCCTAAACCCGCCGCGGCCAGCATGGCAAAAAGGATGCCCGCCGACGTCGGCGCGGAAAAGATCCCCAGCAGGAACGCCTGCTGCCATGGGTATTTGAATAAAAGAATGAAATAACCGGCACAGAAGACCCACGGGAATACCGCAGCTAAAAAGGCAAGAAGAGAATCCTTCGCGTAACCCTTTAACTTCTTTTTATCGACAAAAAATTCCAGCCCCACTTCCATCATAATGTACGCAAGGCAGATGTTCGTTATGATATGTAATGGGCCATGCACTGCGTCCAAATGGAACATTTGGGAGCAAAAGATCCCCAGGACAAGAAGAATGCTGTAGATGATGATTAAAGACATTTTTTCCTAAGTACGTTCAACAGCGGTGGCCAAACACCCGCCGCCGCCATAACTGATACAGGCCAATCCGCGCTTTTTCTTTTGATCTGCCAGGGCATGGCAAAGGGTGGTCAAGATCCTGGCTCCGGCCGCGCCCAGCGGATGGCCGATCGCGATGTCCCCGCCCCAAATATTCACTTTTTCCGGTGGAATTTTTAAAATTTTTTGCGCATAAAGGACCGGCGCGGCAAAGGCTTCGCTGATCTCAAACAGGTCCACGTCCTCTAAAGACCACCGGCACTTTTTAAGACATTCTTTAAGGGCCGGAACAGCGGAGATAAAGACATCCTTGGGTTCAACCGCGACAGAAACGTGACCGGCGATCCTAGCCAATGGTTTCAGCTTATTTTTGTGAGAAAACTTTTCTGAAGCAACCATCAAAATACACGCCGCATCCGACGGGTTGGAAGAATTCCCGGAAGTCACGGTCCCACTTTTGACAAAGGCAGGCGCTAAGAGTTCAAAACTTTTCAAGGTCAGATTTTTGCGCGGACGTTCGTCTTTATTTAGGACCTGCTGGCTGGAGATATTGACCGGCACGATCTCTTTTGAGAATTTTCCCTGTTTCTGGGCCGCAACGGCCTTTTGATGGCTTTCTAAAGAAAACTGATCCTGCGCCTTCCGCGAGATCTTAAAACGCTGCGCCACATCTTCCGCCAATTCCCCCATGCGCTTTCCGGTCAATTGGCAAAAAAGCCCGTCGTTGATCAGGCTTTCCATGAACTGCCTGCCCTTGGCCTTGCTGATCTCTAAATTTTCATCCACATTGGGGAATAATAACGGACACTGCGTGGCGCTTTCCGTACCGCCGGCCAAGATCAAAGCGGCGTTACCGGATCGGATAGCTTGGCAGGCAATGATCAACGACTGCAGGCTCGCCCCGCAGACATGATTGACCGCATACGCGGGAATAGAAACAGGTAACCCCGCCTGGATCGAGGCCTGGCGGGCCAAACTTTGTCCGATCCCGGCGGAAACAGTATTGCCCAAGATCACTTCATTGATCAATGACCTATCGAGATCATTCCGTTTAACGATCTCTTTAATGACAACTGCGGCTAACTGGCTGGCGGTAAAATTTTTAAGGCCTTTGAACGGGCTTCCGACCGGGGTACGAAGGGCATCGATGATATAAATGAAATTCATAATAGCTTTCAGCTATCAGCTATCAGGCTTCAGCTGACGACTGAAGACTGACAGTCCTGATTTTTCTTGGATTGTTTTAGTAGAAATCAGGATCCCAACTGCATCCAGGATCATTAAGGAAAATTGGGACTGAAAGCTTTATAAATTTTTCAAAATCAAATTAAGATCAACGTGATCTTTGACCACCTGCCGGGCTTCGAGGATCTTATCCTTATCCGTTTTCTGTATCTTACAGATCAAATGCTCCACCTGCGCGGCCACCGTATACGTATCGGACGGCGACAATAAGACCGGGACCTGACTCTGTTTCAGCATATCGACGATCTTCTGATTCGGCAAAAGTCCGCCGGTTAAAATGATCCCTGAAACCAAACGATTGTGCTTTTGCGTTATCAAATGCGAACTGACCGCGACCATGATGTTATCCACCCGGTCACCGGAAAGCAGGACCAGCGTGCCTTCTTTTAAATAATTGATCATATTGTGCGGTTCCATGGCGGCCACAATATTGTTCAAAACTTTGTTGGATAGATTTTCCTGCCCGCATAATAATTGTAAGCCTAAACGCTCCTTGATCTGGTCAACCGTGGGGGCCTTGAGAAGCGCGTCCATCGGGATCACACCCAGCAAACGGATCCCCTTGTTCTTTAAACCTTGCCCGACGATACGCTTGATCTTATCGTATTTCTCCGGCAGGACTTTGTTGACGATAACGCCTAAGATCTCCACGCTCTTCAGATCAAATAACGCCTTATTTAAAATGATCTCATCGATACTTTTCCCTATGCCGCCTTCACTGACAATAATGACCTTGGATCCCAATAGCTTGGCCACATCCGCATTAGAAAAATCAATGACCGAGCCCACACCCGCGTGGCCCGTCCCTTCG
>MHFY01000133.1:0-1225 GCA_001805375.1 Omnitrophica WOR_2 bacterium GWA2_47_8
CAGTGCTCTTCCTTGATCACACAACTAAAACATTGTTCCCCTTCTTTAGTCTTCTGAACCTCTTGGCATTCTTTCTGCGCGTCCTGTGTGCAGGGGATACAGTCCTGCGCGCTTAATAAATTCAGATCAGCGCAGGTCTCGGGCTTATCGATACAGGCAAAACACGGCCGGCCTTCTTTGGTTTTTTCTTTTTCCTTGCAGATCTTTTTAGGGTTCTCCTGACAATAAGGACACGTTTCTTGTTCTATTAAGCCTAGATCCAAACACTCCTGCGGTTTATCCTTGCAAATAAAGCATTGTTTTCCCTGTTTTGTCTTTTGGTCAGGGATACATTCCTTTTTGGGGTCGGATGTACACGTGGCGCATTCTTCGTCGGTGAGGAGACTTAGGTCCAAACACTGCTGGATCTTCTCGCGGCATTCATAGCACTGTTTGCCTTCCTTGGTCTTCTGGATCGCGATACATTCCTTGTCCTTATCAGAAATACAGGGCTGGCAGCCGTTCCAGTCCAGCAGGTTAAAGTCTTTACATTCTTCAGGTTTTTCCTGGCAGCGGAAACATTGTTTCCCTTCTTTGGTCCTCTGGTCGGCCACGCATTCTTTCGTTCGGTCAGATGTACAGGGACCGCATTCTTTTTGGTCCAAAAGATTCAATTCCCCGCACTCCTGCGGTTTATCCTGGCAGCGGAAACATTGCCGGCCCTCTTTGGTCTTCTGGGCGGAAACACATTCTTTTTTCGGGTCTGCCTCGCAGGCCGCGCAGGCTTCCTTATCCATCAGGTCCAGATCCGCGCATTCCTGAGGCTTTTCCTTACAGCGGTAGCACTGTTTGCCTTCTTTGGTCTTTTCATCGGTCACACATTCCCTTTTCGGATCTATCATGCATTCCGCGCATTTCGATTGATCCAAAAGGCCTAATTCACCGCACTCCTGCGGCCTATCCTGGCAGCGGAAACATTGCCGGCCTTCTTTGGTCTTCTGATCCATCACACATTCTTTTTTCGGATTTGACTCGCAGGCCGCACACCCGCCGGCTTCCCAAAGATTGAGGTCCTGGCATTTTTCCAAACGCGGCTCGCAGGTAAAACACTGAACCCCTTCCTTGGTTTTGTCCACTTTATGGCATTCCATGCTAATCTGGTCCGCGCACTTCTGGCATCCCTCAAAATCAATGAACCCTAGATCTTTGCACTGCTGCGGCAGGCCCACGCACTCATAACATTGTT
>MHFY01000133.1:1231-1723 GCA_001805375.1 Omnitrophica WOR_2 bacterium GWA2_47_8
GGTTGGTCTTTTTTCCGATCAAACACTCCTTTTGCGGATCGGCGGTCGCACAGGCGAAACAGGATTCCCTATCCATCTGTTTTAGATCTTTACAAGTCTGCGGTTTACTGACGCATTGATAACAGCGGTCGCCTTTTTTAGTCATGGTGACCTTATCGCATTGTTTCGTGCGGTCAGATAAACAACCCTTGCATTCCAGGCGGGTCAGGTAACCCAGATCCGCACAGTTGTTCGGCTTATCCACGCATTGAAAGCATTGTTCGCCGCTTAAAGTCTTTTTGGCGGGGATACAGTCCAGCGCCTTATGGTCGGAGCAGGGTTTACAATCTTTTTTGGTCAGTAATTTTAATTCAAAACATTCCTGTTTCTTTTGGATACAGCTGTAGCAGGTACGGCCGTTAACGACCTGTGAGGATGGAGAACATTCGGCATCGGGGATCTCGGCGCATAACGGACAATCGCGGCGGTCAAGCTTTTTGATATCCGCGCAGG
>MHFY01000133.1:1736-3553 GCA_001805375.1 Omnitrophica WOR_2 bacterium GWA2_47_8
CTCGCAGGCATAACATTGCACGCCTTCTTTCGCACGATAAGAAACAACGCACTCCGCGGACTTTTGCTTTCGGCAATTTCCGCATTCGCTCTCATCTAATAAGCCTAAGGTTTTACAATTAGGAAGGGTGGATAAATACTCTTGGATAACAGGGTTAGGCGCTGCTTTTGCCGGGGCCGATGAGGAAGTTGCACCCGGCCGCATGTCCTGGCCTGCAGTATTTTTCGAAGAAGAAGCAGGGTTTTCTTTGCGTTCACAGCCCGCAAGGCCTAAAACAAGAAAAAAGAAAACAGGAAAAAGAAATATCGTTTTTTTCGTATTCATTTTTTGATCAAAGCAACACGTACAGCTTTGAGTGTTATTTTAGCATAAAGATTTCTAAATGGCGGGAAGAAGAATGAATTCTTTAAAAAAAACAATGCGGGATTAACTTCCTCATAAAGGCAAAAGAAGTTAATAACTTTATTATTGTTAAACCGGGATTTTAAGAGTTTAGCCAGTTCTTTCAAAAGCATGTTCTAAGATCAATGCCTGCTTTTCCTGCGAAAGGCCGTCAAACATAACTCCAGCGTAACTGTCATGATTAAACAGTGTACGCTTCCAGATGACAGTCCCTTCAGCTTCAAGGTTGACTTGATCCGATAGATACATCTTAAGCAGGATCTTCTGGTTGGCATGGACATTCGTTGAAACATGCATGCACACACCCGTTAAGCTTAGATCATGCATCTTTGTCCTTATAATGACCGCTGTATCCTTGACACGATAATACGCTCGGCTGTCGACCTCCCATCGTGGTAAATATCGATGGTCATAAAGCGGAAGGTCATCAAAGGACTTATATGGAAGATCGTGAGAATGGACCGCTCTTTTAGAGCTGATGGCTGTTTTCATAGCACTCTCTCCTTTTCTATAACTTGAACATGTACAACTGCACAATTAATTTACAACGAAAGTATACCAAAAGTTACATGAAGGGAAGATTAAGACAAAATTAATTTTATGAGTTCTTTCGTGGATGGGGAGATTTTGAAACCAAAGTGAGTTTCTTATTTCTGGGCCAGGTTTTGATCTGAGATTCGCGTTTTAAGGCGTGCGACCGGGTAGGCTGTATTTCGGAATACAAAAGCTTTTTAAACCCAAAGGCGCGGGTAAAGCGCCCGCCGTTGCCGCTGTTGTGCTGACGCATGCGCCTGGTCAAATCTTTAGTGATACCGGTGTATAATTTTCCGTTTTTGGTTTTTAAGATATAGACATGCCATATACTGGCTTTTACATAATCGATGATCGTGTTGCAGCTGACCTTCCTGCCTACCGGCAGGCAGGCGTCCTTTGTTTTCTTTAACTTTGGGGTATTGATCGTGAGCTCAATAACTTCACATCTCTCCTTTAAAGGAGGATTCTTCATTTTCTTCCTTTTATCATACGTTCAACGGTGAGATCTCCACCGCCGGTCAAGATCAGCATCCCGGCCATGGTCCCATAAGCGAGGGCCAATTCTTTTGTAGTGAAAGGATCTTTTGAGTGCACGACAAAAGCGGCAACCGACATCGTAATAAAGAGAAAGAACGCGGCCGGGCGGGTAAACAACCCCAAGGCAATGCAGATGCCGCCTAAAAATTCTGAAAGAGCCGCGGCCCAGGCAAAGATTTCAGGGAAAGGGAATCCCATTTTTACTAGCCCCTGAGTTAGCATGCTTAGATCGCCCCCGAATACTTTCCCGTATCCATGATAAGCGATCCCCGCCCCCATGAGCACGCGTAACCACAAAAGGCCGAGATGATATGGAAAGCCACTGGTATCCTTCATGATTGACC
>MHFY01000133.1:3634-5923 GCA_001805375.1 Omnitrophica WOR_2 bacterium GWA2_47_8
GCATTGACATTATAAGGGGAGCCGCTTATCTAAGCGGCTCCCTTTTTAGACGTTTTAAAGATCTATTTTAATTTAAGTTTACAGGGTTGTCTTCGTCCTGAGAAAATGAGCTGACGACTTTCTCCAGCAAGCTCATCGGCCCTTCGGATTTATCGTAATATCCGTCGGCAAATGGGATCAGCCTCTTTTGTTGATCAATGGGATAGACACTGGTGACGATCACCTTGATGCTAGGGTTATATTTTCGGATCACTTCATAAAGTTGCTGGCCATTGACACTCGGCATGCGGATATCCAGCAGGATCAGATCAATATTCTCGTTGATGATATATTCGGTGGCATCCAGAGCGCTGGCGGCCTCAAGAAGCCGAAAAACCGATTCACAGGAAGATGCCACAATTCTTTTGTATATTTCTCGGATATATTTTTCATCGTCAACAATAAGAATCGTCTTTTTCACACCTTGTATCTCCTTTTTGTCCCTCCTGTTTTAACAGGGGGCATTACCTCATTTTAAGTTTTTCCTTCTTGCGCTGTGCCTGCAATTTTCATAATACGCGAGGCGACCTTTTTACCGTCTTTTTCGACATATTCCGCCTTAATTTGATCTCCCTTCTCTAATTCACCAGCGGAAGAGATCGATTCAAATTGCGTTTCAGGGTTGATTTCAAGCATAATCTGCCCAAAGAACAGACCGCCTTTAGGGTTAAGGGTGATCACATCAGCTGAAACATTGGCCACATTTCCCCCTACTGTCTGTTCTTGCACAGCTTGACCCATCGTTGTGGTATCAGCGCTAATAAAAGAATTTTGTCCCAAGGTGAGGAACAGCCCAAAAACAACGGCTAAAATTATTCTTTTCATGTCCTTCCTCCTTTTAAAAATTTTTGGTAATGTTTGATTTTCACATTAGCAAACAGAATATGAAAAGAAGATGAATTTTGAATTAATTTTAAAATTATTATGCGGAAAAAATTTTATGCAACAGGTAAGGTCACAGTGAATATGGAACCTTGATTAGGCTGGCTTTGGACATCGATTTGACCGCCGTGGGCTTTGGCAATGGACTGGGCGATGCTCAATCCCAAACCGCTTCCGAATTTATGCTGATCAACGGTATAAAAACGCTCAAAAATCCTGCCGATCTGTTCGGTGGGAATGCCGACGCCCTGGTCATGGATCGAGACCTCAACTTCCCCCTCTTTGGGCTTAACGCTCAAATGAATCCGGCTCTGCGGGGGGGAATACTTAATGGCATTATCCAGAAGATTAAAGAACAATCTTCGCAAATGCAGGGGATCCCCCTTTACCGAGATCCCGTTAGCCGCCGGGGCATCCATGCGGATATCGATATTTTTATCGGCCGCCAAAATCTTACTTTGCTCATAGATTTGACAAAAATAATCCATAAAATTAATTTTCTCGAATTTAAAAGCCCCGGGCTGATGGTCCATTTTCGTCAAGAACAACAGGTCCTCTATGATCTTGAGCATTCTCTCTATTTCTCCCAGGATAATATTCAGGGCGTTCTTGTAATCTTCATTGTTGCGTTCACCCATCAGGGCCAGTTCTGTCTCACCGCGCATGATCGTCAGCGGTGTCTTTAACTCGTGCGCCATATGTGAACTGAAGTTCTGAATATGATTAAAAGATCTTTCCAAACGATCGATCATGTTATTAAAAGACCGTACCAGCGATTCCATTTCCTCATAGGAATGCTCCGTCTCAACTCGTCTGCTCAAATCTTCGTCGCTGATAGCATTGGCAGTCGCAGAAATTTTCTGGACCGGCTTAAGGATCTTTATAGCCAAGATCCGGCCGATAAAACTGGTCAGGATCAGAATAATAGGGATACTCAAAAAGACCCGGTTCATCCACCCCTGTAATAGCTGGATCACCGGGGTCAGAGAAACACCAACTTGCAGGGTGTACTTCTGACCTTTATTTTCAAAAGGATAATTAACAACGCGCAATTCCTGATTCTTATAGTTTATAAAAAATAAGCGTTCTGGAGCGCCGTTCAATCGTCCAGCCTGCACAAATAAATCCAATAGCGGTTCTTCAAGATTGGGAGAGTGCACCATTGCAGTCCCATCAGGAGCCAGAAAATTCACATAATCCTTGCTTAAATTCTGCTCATCAAGGCGCTCAAACCAACTGCGTTCAAATCCGATGTACCACCAGCGCCGCAGGGTCGTATCGCTGCTGGCGATCGCCTTATCGATGGCAAATTGCAGTGTGGCCGGCTCTGTTCCTTTCACTTCCAGGTAAGTCCGGATATTGGCGGAA
>MHFY01000133.1:5958-23375 GCA_001805375.1 Omnitrophica WOR_2 bacterium GWA2_47_8
AATAGGATTTGAAGGCCGGCCGTTTAAATCGGGGGAAAAATGGCCGCCCCAAACGCGGCCGCGGGAGACTCGAAAGTTTCGATGAGGGGGATCTGAGGACTTTCATGAATACTTATCATTTATCCTTTAAAATGTACCCTGTACCCCGCAAGGTGTGAATAAGCTTTTTTTTGGGACCAGTATCGACTTTTTTCCGCAAATTGCGGATGTGGACATCGATGAGATTGGACAGGCTGTGAAACTCTTCGTTCCAGACATGTTCAGAGATCATGGTCCGGGTAATGACTTCTCCGGCATGGAGCATCATGTATTCAAGGAGGGCGAATTCTTTAGAAGTGAGATTGATATTCCGGCCGGCACGCATCACATCATGGTTCAGCAGATTCAATTCTAGGTCATCTATCTTTAGGACATCGTTCTTATCATCACGCTGCCGGCGCAATAGAGCGCGGATCCTGGCTAACAGTTCGGCGAAGGCAAAGGGTTTGGCCAAGTAATCATCAGCACCGGAATTCAGCCCTTTGATGCGGTCATTCAGTTCAGTACGGGCGGTTAAAATCAAAATGGGGGTGTTATTTTTTTTCTCGCGAAGCTGCTTGCAAATCTTAAGCCCATCGATCTTAGGTAGCATCAGATCAAGGATGATCAGATCATAGGTATTGATGTCCGCAAAATAGAGGCCCTCTTCTCCGTCCTTAGTGACGTCAACGGCGAAATTATTTTCCTTTAATCCCCGCTTAAGGAAATTGGCAATTTTATTTTCATCTTCGATCAGTAGAACGCGCATAATAATAGCTAGGGTGTTGTCCCTAAGCGTGAAGCTATTATAAAAAATCCCTCCTCAAAAAGCTATCAAAATTATTTCACCCTCGGGAAATCACTCCCCAAAGGTAATTTTATCTTCCTTGGTGGTTTAGCTTTTAATTTTATAAAATAAGGGCGGAATTTCCCTAATATAGAAAAGGAAAATTCCGCCCCATTTTTTGATCCCTACCAATTAAATATTACTTATCTTCTTTCTCAAAATGCTCTTTAAAACGCTCTTTCCTTTTGTTCTTCCAATCCTCTTTTAGCTGCATGAACTTTTGGAATTGTTCCGCTGTGAGGATCTTACGGACCTCTAAAACGCCCTCTAACTGATGGTCTTCCTGCTGGGCTTTCAGGGCTTTCAGTTCATTATGGACCTGCTGAACTTTATTCGTATCGACCTCTGGTTTCTGCAACTCTGCGCGGACCTCTTCCCTCTTGGCCTTGATCTGTTCGTGCAGGCCTTTCATCTGGCCGCGATGCTTTTCCTTATGTGCATCCAGCTGCGCCTGCTGCTCAGGCGTTAACCCGAGTTCTTTATACATCTCGGCCTTTTTTTCTGCCCATTTTTCCTTCATTTTTCCCTTGTGCTCTCCTTCATACCCGGCCAAAGCCAGCGAGGATGAAAAGAGCAAAAGACTTAAAGCAACACCTAAAACAACATTTTTCTTATAATTCATAGCGTTTCTCCTTTCGAATTTAAAAAAAATACTGTTCAATATCCGTGCCATAACTTTCTTCTTCGACATCATTGACCGTGGATTCATCCGTCAGATAAGCAAGGTCCTGAATATTTTCGCTGGATGATGTTTCGGCCGCTTTTTCATTTATAGATCTAAAATACAACGACCCGGCCAAAATAAGGGCCACGGCCAAAGATAAAACCAAAGCCGGTTGAGGGATAAAGATCAATTCTCTCCATTTAGCAAAAATATCCCCCGTTGAACGGGCAGGCAACTTTTCTGAAGACCTCTCTTCGATCCTTTGTTTAATATTTTTCCAAACTTCCTCTTGCGGCAAAGAAACCTTTTCGGATAGAAGGAAAGGCGCGACCAAAGATTTACGGGCTGCAGCCAAGAATTCCCGGCAATGCAGGCAATCCGACAAGTGACGCTCGATGCCATCGGCGCTTTGCTTATCCAATTGACCGTCCAAATAATCCGTCAATAAAATATCCTGTATCTCTTTACACGTCATGTTTGATCACCTCTTTTTTTAAAGCCAGCATGGCCTCTCTCGCCCGCTTGATCCGCGAACGGACCGTATTTATAGGCATCTGCAACGCTTTTGAGATCTCTTCATAGCTTAAGCCTTCGAAGCCCCTTAAAACGATACACGCCCTTTGATCGGGGTTAAGCATATTTAACAAAGCCTGAACTTCTTTTTCGCTGATCTGTGAGTCCATCTTCTCCACGGCCCCCGGATCCGGACTTTTTAGATCGAAAACCTGGGTATATTCAACCATATTATTACGGTGTTTTGCCGCCCTCTTGGCATAATTGATCGCGGCATTGACCGTGATTCTGTAAACCCAAGTTTTAAACGACGAGGCGAAACGGAAATCCTTTAAATTATCATAGATCGTCACAAATACTTCCTGTGTAACATCTTGCGCGTCTTCCCGCCGGTTAACGACCCGGAAAGCCACATTGGCCACAAAATGAAAATAATGGCGGTAAATCTTTTCAAAAGCATCTATATCCCCTTGCGATGCTTCAACGATCACGTTTTTTGCGATATCGTCCATAGCTGGTTTTCTGTTAGTTAGACAATCAAAAGATTCAAAAGTTCCTTTAATCTTTTGAATTATATCAAATCTAAAAGCACCCTCAAGGAATAAGATCAACAGAGCCCTAAATAAGGTCAACAGGGCCCTAGATCAATGCATATAATTTAAGTTGTCAGGATAAGCCTAGACATCCGCACGTTCTATTGTTAACATATTTTTTAACCAGCCTATGCAACGATTTTTCCCTATACTCTGCAACGTCATTAAATGGCTATTCATTGGCGCGTGCCTGGCCTCCATGATAGGCCTGTCCACGTACAATTTTTTTGGCCACACGCTCATTGAATCCGCCTATTATGGAAAATCTATTCCTTTTCTCAATAACATTATAGAAGGCCGCGATGTCCACCCTTTGGAATATTACCTTCAAATATATGATCAATGGATCGAACCGAAGCTGCTGTTATTGTATAAAATAACGATCGTCCTCACCCTGCTTTATCTGTCTTGCTGGCTTATCACCAAAAAATTCTGGGCCCATCTGGTCATCCTTAGCTTATTCCTGATCGCTTTCTGGGTCCGGTTCCCTCATCTGGACCGTCCGCTGGGCGATCATCATGAATGGGTGACGGAACATACTTTGATCATCCTGCAAAATTGGGAGTCTCAGGGCGCGCTGAAACATAAGTTTGACCTTTTGATGACGTTCCCGGGAGAAAATAACCGCGGGGTTGCCGAATATACCGGCCGACTGATCAATAAAGCCGGAGAAGGCTATTACGTGAGCTTTCCTCCCGGTGCTGTGATATGGCCCTACCTTATTTTTAAACTTCTCGGCCTGTCTGCCACACCGCTCAATCTTCAGGTCCTGAATATATTCTTTCATTTGATCGCCAGCCTCATATTCTTCTTTATCACTAAAAAGATCCTGTCCGCGTCTTATTACCCAAAGGAGGCGCTAGCTGTCATTGGGGTCCTTTTTCTACTGTTTCTCCCCGGCCATCTCTGGTTCTTTTCTAATATTTATTCCTGGGATATCTTCTGGTTTTATGCCCTGCTTGCGGCGACCGCGTGCACGCTTACCCTTAAAGAACGCATCGACACGAACCAGCCCCTTGAGCCGTATCTTGGTTTGTATGGAGTATCCATTTTTGTCCTCATTTATTCCGATATCTACGGCCTCTTATACGCTTTAACCGTCATTTTGTTCACGCTGGAAATGATGGGAAAAAATAAGGCTTATAAAAAAATAATTCCCGTGACCTTAGCCGCTTTTTTTGCTGCATTTTTATTAACGGCCCTTCAATATAGTTCGATCGCTGGGCCAAAATCTCTCTGGGAATGTCTGTTATCCACCCGGAAAAATTACCTCTTTCAAGGCTTGGGCGACTTTCAAAATATGTGGCTTCACGCAAGGACCGCTTACAACTTACTGTTTATTCCTCTCGTTATCACGCTGGCAGCCGTGGTTATCCAGCAGAAAAAGAATTTCTTAAATTCGTTTTCTTCTCTGGAACGCGCGGCCCTCTTCCTGACATTTTCTCCGGCGGTGCTATTCTACATGATCCAGACACGCTGGTCCGCCATCCATGATTATTCGATGCTGCGTATCGTACCGTTCTTGATCCTGGCGCTGATCATCCTCTTAAGCAAACTGCGTATTCCCCTGACCTGGACCACGAAGACCATCCTTGCTGTCCTAATCTGGAAATTTCTATGGGCCTGCATTTATTATTACGGGGTCTGCTTCAGTTACAGTGCCGACGTTTCCTTTTTTAAACGGCATGGAGAGTTTATCCGGAATAACGCTAACGATGACGAAGTTGTATTTATTGTGACTGAGTACCATGAAGGGATAGACCCCCGGTATTCTTATTACGCCCGGCGCAACGTCCAATGGATAGGCAATCCGTTGCACGCTGTGGGCTGGCTTCTAACTTATGGGAAACAAAAAGGCGTTGCCGTTTATTTTGATCATATCAATGGCGCAACGAATCCAAAAAGAATCGATCTGGGCAATCTATCCGAAGAATTGTCGAAATATAAAATAAAAGATTTCCAAATTCTCAAAGATTATTCCAGTATAAAGAAAATAGAATTAATATTGGAAGACGGCGGGAAACGGATCATGCGGTTTAAGAACGGACTTATGTTATCGGATAGCTTTATTAACCCGCAAGGGCAAAGGACGAAAGAGATCACCGTTGATTATTGGACTTTGGACGCCACCCAAACTGACTACGACGATCAGGGGAACATCGCGACCCAAAAAGAACTTCTTTGATCCAATCTCTTATTTAACGTGCCCGCCCTGCTGAGCCAATCGAGGCAGATTTAATTTACTGAATAAAGATGGCGCGGATGAACTTCGCTGTGCAGAAAACGATGGATCGCTTTCAGGTTTCTGGGGTTCCAACTGAAGGGTTTCTTCAAACAACCGGCCGTAATTCTCTATCATCGTATCCAGGGAAAATTTTGCCAAGACCGATCGGCGGGATTCGCGGGCGATACGTTCATACAGCGCGGGGTCTTTGACCAATTTTTCAACAATAGCCGTGACATCCCCCACGACATTTTTGTGGGCATGGACCAAAAAGCCGTTCTTCCCATGCTCAATGGCCTCATTCATAGCCCCGACGTCGGTCGCAATGACCGGCACGCTCATCGACATCGCCTCAACGGCGACCAAGGCCAATCCCTCCAGCTCGGAAACCAATAAGAACAGATACGAATCAGCCAATAATTCCCTGACCTCGTTTTGCGGGATCATGCCGGTTAAAATGAATTTATCCTGCAATCCGTAATCCTGGACCTTTTCCTTCACGAATTTCGTGTCTTCCCCGTCCCCGGCCATCACGAACACCATGGGATCAGCCAAACCCTTGTCGACCAAGGCCTTAGCCGCTTCAACGAACAAAAGCGGCCTTTTGATCCAGGCCATGCGCGCCACGACAGAGACGATCTTCGCATCCGGGTTGAGCCCGCGGCGTTTCTTGAATTTTCCTTTTTGCAATTGATCCGGGTCAAACTGCTTCATATCATTCCCGTTATAAATGCACACCATGCGCGGCTCATAATTTGATTTGAAATTTTCCTTCTTATATTGGCTGAGCATGACATTCCTTAACCGTTGGCTGATACAGACCCGCCGGTCAATGTAAGGCGCTACCCAGCGCAAAGTGTCCGTTGTCGCCGCATACTGCTCTAAATGAATCAGGTCCACAACCTTGACCCAGGGGAATTCTTCCTTGAGCTGCGGCAAAATATTATATCCGTGTTCTGGGTTGGAGATAAGAACCATCTTGATATCCAGGATCCTGATCATATCGGCGACATGCGCGAAATATACTTCCTGCGAGGAATGATAAATATTCACGAATTGCTCCGGCAGAAGAATAATACCGGCGAACAGATCGCTGAAATGTTTGCACCATTTATTATTCTCCTTTTTGGCCCCCAGCAGGAAAAAGGTATACCCTTTGGTCCGCAGTCCTCCCACAATATCACCGACCACCTTCTCTGATCCGCCGACCACCATCTGCGGGATAAGGCAAAGCACGCGCGTCGTATTCGTATATTTTTGCGCCATTTTCTTAATAAGCAGGATCTTAAATCGTCTCCACAGGTCTTTCGGGTCCGGCGTGGCCATTTTAGGCATGGGGGGCATAGAAGGGACCAAGGAGATCAGCTTTATGACCGATGCGATGATGTTGGATATAATCTTCGATATCCCGTTAGAGATCGTAGTCAAAAATGGCCTTATTAAGAGCATCTTCACAACCAAAAAGGCAAAGACAAAACCGGCACGCCAGGACATTTTTATGATCATGCGAAAGACTTGAACAAGGGCGAGCGTATAATCGCTTCTTCCGCGCGAAAGTAAACGCAGTTCCCTAAAAAAATTTTCCGTAGCCTGAATAAAGCTGATCTTTTCCGTATAACCTCTCTTATACCTGACCACATGGCGAAGCAGGCCCTGCTTGACCGGCAGTGTCCTTTCTTTAACATTGGGGCCGGAAAGTAAAACAGCCAAAGCCTGAGGACAATGCTTAAGTTCGAATTTCTTGATCATCCTTAAACAAAATTCAAATTGTTCGACCGGTTCAAATTGGCTGTCATAGCCGCCTACGGCCTGATAAGCTAGGCGGGAAAACAGCAAGCAGGGGATCGTTCTATTAAAGTTCGGACTGTTGACGTAATCCGGCAATTCCTTAAGGCTCTGGTAATGGGTCTTTACATTGCGGGCATAATAATTCATGTAGATGCATTCTGACGGAGGATGGCTGTGCAGGCACTTTAACATTTCTTCCAAAGCCCGGGGCAGAAGTCTTTCCGTATCGCCTAATCTTAAAAAGTATTCGCCGGTGGCTTGACTGAACCCATCATTTAAAGATTTGGAAACACCCATCGGCAGGCCATGACGGATATACCGTATCCGGGCATCGGAACAGGTATTGACCACATTTCTCGTATCATCCCGGGAGGCGTCATCAACAATGAGGACTTCAATATCGCAATGGGATTGGGCCAGGCAGCTTTCTATGGCTTCCTTTAAAAATATAGCCTTATCCCGTGTGGCAATAACAATACTTACTTTTTTATTGATTGGATTCATAATATATAAAGCGTAACAAGAATAATCTACAATTAGGTCTTTTACAAATTATTTTCTCATACCTCACAACTTATTGAAATATATACATTTATAGACTATTTTCTATCCTGTTTTTCGATCGGACTGGTGATAATAAAGGACGCATGCGCGGCCTGAAAACTGTCGACATTCTGCTGCAAGATCGTTAAGTACCAATGGCCGGCCGCCCAAGGATTATCGTTAAAGATCGGTATGCCGAATTCCGGAAATCTGATCCGTGTCCGGCCCGGAAAGATGGATTTTACTTCTGTCAATTTTTGAGATTTCAGCTTCCCGTCTTTAAAAAGTTTGAATTCGAATACCGCGGGTAAGTTCACGGGCGAGGTGTTTTGCAGGATGATCTCCCCTACAATGGGTTCATACAATTTAAAAGATCCCTTCGGGAGTTTTATTTCGACATTGATCGGCGACTTATGGTCCCGGCGGCTGAAATAGGTTTTGGCATAAGCCGGGGAGGGGGCCCCTAAAACGCTCCATAAAGTAAAAAGGAGTATAAAAGATCTTTTGCAATTCATGGGATATTTTATCTGTTTTTATTCTATTTTAAAGTTATATTTGCCATTGCGTGCGCCCTGCCGGGCGCACAAAAAAGGCCCTGCACCGTTTGGTGCAGGGCCTTTTTGACCGTAAACCTATAACAAAAAGCCCAGTCATTAGACCAGGCTCCAGTTTACAATTTTACGACGTTTTGTGCTTGTTCTCCCTTTGGTCCATTGGTGATTTCAAATTCAACCGCTTGACCTTCGGCTAATGATTTGTACCCATCGCCTTGAATAGCGCTGTGATGCACAAATACATCTTTGCCAGACTCGGGAGTAATAAAGCCGTAACCTTTTTGGTCACTAAACCATTTTACTGTTCCTTTAGTCATTATGTGTTACCTCCTTCTTTTCAAACTGAGCAAATGTCACAAAAATTCATTTAGTTCCTATAACTAAAAAACCGCCAGGCGACTTACTTAATCACCTCGCGGTCCTTAAATTTCTGTCGACTCTTTACTACGGAGTAATTATGCACTACGGGATGTTTCTTGTCAACTGAAATTATTGAAAATTTTTTGGGACAAAAATACCATAAAACGCCCTAAAATTCAGAGAGGACAGTTTCTAAAAACTGTCCTCTCTAGGTACACATGTGCGGCATGGTTCATTTCCTCCCCTGCCTACCGTCAGGCAGGTTAAAACCGGCCGGCTTTTTTTTGATTTGCCCCATTTCGCCGGCCTAAACCGAACTTAGCGACATGCTCGTTGATGATGCCCTTGACTTCATCTTGCTCGACGCCGAAATTTTTCGCCGCCTGGATCAACTCGGCGCATTCTTCGTAGCGTTCTTGAGCAAGGGCTTCTTTGAAATACAGCAAAGCCGTCACTTTAAGCGTGTCGCTGTTGTTGATTAATGCACTTTTGTTCATTTTCTTTACCCCCTTTCTATTTATTTTTACCCAATAAAAAAGCCACCGACTCAATTAAGAGTTGGTGGCTTCAAATTTCCAAAAATTATCTATTTAACTTCTAACGAACGAGAAACACACCTCCCCTTGCATACTTTCTCCATGCGGGAAAAAGCATAATACAAGATACTGCGGTATGTTTTTGATTCGTTATTTGATTCATGATGGTAAAAATATAGCACACCTTCTCTCAAATTTCCACAACAATTTATTAACCCATCGGCGGGGTAAACTTTGCTGACACCAACTGTATTATAAGTTATACTTAACTCATGTCAAAATTCAGGATCCTGGCCTTGAGCCTTCTCGTTTGTTTTGTCTTGCCGTCATTCGCGGACGCCACCAACGCCATCGGCTGGACCCCCCGCCGCGCCAAGATCTGGAATGAAATCCAAAAAACTAACAAAGGCAATTGGTGGACCGAGATCCAAAACCATGCCATCAACGATAATTTCGGCCTGCGCGATGCCATGCTTTATAAAATTACCGGGAACGCCGAATACGCCCAAAAGTCCTGGAACCGCGCCAAAAATTTCTGCGGTGAACATTATCAAGGGACAAAAGGCAACTGCAAGCAGAATTACAAAGGAGGGTGTTTTGATAACTGCAAACGCGACCGGTTCGGCCGCATGGCCACCGCGTACAGCCTCATCGCCGACGCCTTACCACCGGACGATAAAGCCGATTACAAGGACATCCTGACCCTTTGGACAAAAGAAACCTTCTGCGAAGCTGACCCTTCTCTTCCCTCCCAGGGCGTGCGCAGCAGCGACTCAGATGAATTGATCGGAAATTATTTCGGCCTTGTCACCTTTGCCATGGCCATTGCCGATGAAGACCCGGAATTTTCTAAAGCCATTTTAAATCACGGCGCTGTTAAATCCGGCGGCAACTGTTTTGAAACGCCGGCCGTGGGCGGCATGGACGCGACCGGCAATAACCGTTCCACCATGCGCAATACCGTCAACCAGTACATCGACTATGCGCAAGGCGAATGGATCGAATCCTCGCAGTATAACCTCGCCACCGTTGGAACATATTTGATGATGGGCATTGACGCGATCAATGATTTTTACGGCGTGAACAAATTCCCGGAATTTAATCCGCAGGATTACACCGACATGATGCTCGCCCTGCTTACGCCTGACCTAAAACAAAACTGCCGATGGGGCGACGTGCAGGATGATTGGCGTGGGTTATTTCCTTATCAATTCGTCAGCTACAGCGCCGCCAACGCTTATCTTTCCCAGGACCCCAAAGCCGCCTATATTTTTTCTGATGTGTGGTCGTCTAATGGTGAAAATTCCCTGCCGGATACCTGGTATTGGTGGCTCGACCTGGACCTTAAACGCGAAATGCCGTTGGGCCAACTTTCCTATGACAATAAAGGAAAGATCGGCTGGTCCATGTACCGTACCGACACCGGAAAAGGTCAATCTCTCTTCTGCGCCGAAGCCTCCGATTACACAAAAGTCGACCATGAATCCAAAGGGATCAGCAATTTTAATCTCTACCGGAACGGCAACTGGGCCTTCACGAACCCGCGCGGATATTATTCCGGCAATAACGAAGAGGAAGGTTTTACCAACGGCATCTGGTTGGGCGGGATCAGCCAAGGCATGCGCGAGGCTTCCGGAAAATCCGCGCACGAATCCGGCGACGGTTATCTGTATCAGGCCTACGCCACCGCCGGCAACCAGGCCGCGGACCGATACGACGCCGCCCCCAACGAATGGGTGCACGAGTATAACCGCTCGCTGGTGTACTTAAGGAATGCGGACCATTCGGATACGATCGTCATCTTTGACCGGGTCAACACCTGCGACTGGCTGCATGATAAAAAGTGCATGGAACCCTGGCGCATCGGCCGTTTGGATAAACTGACCCAAAAACGCGGCTGCGGGCAGGAATACAGCAAGGGAAAAGGCTGCAGCGCTTCCGCCGACGGAAAGCACAAAATATTTTTCCACGCCTCAAACCAGGCTGAAAAAAATAACGACACCTTCAGCTGGAAGGCGCTTAACAGTGAAACAGTTTATCTGACCGCGTTCTTAAAGAATTATCAACATGATGAAGATCGGATGGCTGATCTTTGGAAAAAAGGCGCGCCTTATTTTATCGGCGGAGATTATTCAAACGCGGAAGTCAGCGAACTGGTTAACTTTTATAAATTAACATTTATCCCTGAGCAGATCGCCGGTTTTCAAACTTGGGCTTTTGTCCTTCACGCCGGAGGAGAAAATCCGCCTCTCGCTCAACTTAGATCCGAGCCTTCACCTGAAACAGCCAGCGGTGTGCACATCGGTTCAGGCGAAGATGAAAAGATCCTCATCTTTAACGCCACCGAAAACACGCCTCCCGCCCCCTCCACCCTCCAGGGGAAGAAATGCAAAGGCCCTGACGGTTATTGCGTTAATCACGACCCGGAGAGATTTGAAAAAACAAAGCAGCTCCGGCTTTTCAAAAAAGGTTTTAAACTCGATTTCGAAACAAAAGCCGCGGCGCAGATTTTTATTTTTGATTTAGACCCTTCGAAAACTTGGGCTGCGGAATTAAATGGTGCTGCTTTAAATATTGCGGTAAGTGATCAGGGCGTGGGAATTATCTCAATTAACGAAGGAAAGAATAGCTTAATTATCAGGGATAAGTGATAAGAGTTAAGATTTCTTACCCCTTATCCCTTACCTCTTATCACTTTACCGGCGGAAATTTCGCCTTCCATGTCCCGCGCTCAAAACGGCGCGCCGCAACCGGGTCATCCGGCCCTCTGTCGCGCTGGCCCGTCGTGATATAGATATACCCTTTATAATAACCGGTCGCGGCCTCTTTGACCCGGTAAGGCAAACGGCCCACGATCTTCCAAAAATCGGCCTTGGCATCATAGGCTTGGATCTCATCATTCAATTTGATCACGCTTTTCATCGCGGCCCGGTCCGAATCTCCGCCTAAAACATAGACGATGCCGTTGAGCGTCACCACCGCGGCCTCGGTGTGCGAAGTCAAAACCACCATATCCGCCATGCGTTCCCACTGCTTCGCTCCGGCCTTTAAGCGGAATGTTTCCGCGAACCGTGTCTCCGTGGTTAATTTCGCCGTGCAGCGAAAATCTTTGTCACCGGGAATAGCGACATAATCGCCTTCCTGCCCGCCGAAAATATATAATGCGTTATCCACCACCGCGCTGGCGCGGTGATGCCCTCCCCGCGGGATCGGAGGATCTTCCCTCCAATTTTTTTCCAAGGCTTTGCCGTCTTTTACTGCGATGCTCCAATGTTCTGTACCGGGCGCGTTGCGGTCCTCTTTGGCTCCAGCGACAGAATGCAGCCGCCCGTCCCATAACTGCACCGCGGAGGCATACCGTGCCTTGGGTAAAGGGGGGATCTGGCTGAAGGCCCGGTTCTTTACATCAAAGACAAAACAATCCTTTGTCGCCGGATGACAATAATCGCCTAATTGGCCGGAAACCAAATAAATATAACGCTCGCCATCGCTCGCCACGCCCAGATGCGTCTGCGCCATATTTGTCGGCAGGTCGATGCGCTGTGTCCATTTTTCTTTTTTCATATCAAAGATATCCACCGACCGGATCACGGTCCCGTCCCAGCGGAACCCGCCGAAGACGCATAACTCATGCCCGGCCTGCCCCCGCCCAGCGTCGAGCCTCGCCTCAGGGGACGGCGCAACCGCCTTCCACATCAATCCCGGCGGCCTTCGTTTGAGCCGGTTAAAATGATATTGGTCGATCAGTTTATATTCCAGGTCTTTATCGATCAAGTTTAAAACTTTACGCACTGAAAGTTTGATAATGTTCATTTCCTGTTTCCTTTCACCATCTGATGATATCCGTCACAGACCACTTGAGCATAAGTATCGAGATTATACGTGCTTCTGACTTTCCTGCGTCCAGCCTCTCCCATTTTATCCCTCAGCGGCTTGTCCTTTAACAGCTTTTTTAAGGCGCTGGCCAGATCCCGCACGTTGCCATATTCGACAAGCGATCCATTGACACCGTCGTCAATGATCGTTTCCTGCGCCGTATTTTTGCACGCGACAACCGGCTTGCCGCTCAACCACGCCTCCAGATACACGATCCCGAAACAATCGATCTCCGACGCCATGACCAGGATATCGATGCCCGCGAAAAGGTCTTTTTTCGCATACTCGTTAAAATATTCCACATGGATGATATTCTTCTTCTGCTCATCGGTCAATTGAGCAAAGCATTCCTTTAAGGCCGGGGTGAAACTGGGCCGTGTCTCTCCGGCCAGAAAAAGTTTGGCGGAAGGGAATTCCTGCCAGACATCCGGCATGGCTTTGATGAGCTCTTCGATCCCCTTATGGGTCACCTTGCGCCCGATATAAGCGATCACCGGTTCCTGGCTGAGATTAAACCTTTTTCTCACCGCCTCTTTATCAGGGTTATCGAACGTTTGGGTTTGGATGCCCAACGGCCAGACCTTGATCTTTTTCGGCTCGACCCCTCTTTCCATCAGATGTTCTTTCTCAAAATCCGTGCACGCGATAAGCGCGTCCGCCGCCCCGTACATCTTCGACAGGAACGGATGAAAGGCCCTTTTGTCGGAAATGTGCGTGATCGGCATGATCGCCAGCGGGTAATGAAAAAATTTTTTGGCCAAATAACAGGCATAGGTGGTAAAAGGATAATTCATGATACCGACGATCAAGTCAGGCTTAAGCTTGCGGACGGCATTGATCATCGCCGGCACCAGCGGCCCCTGCTCCCAATAATCATAGGACTGCCCCAGGCCCACGCGCAGGCCCCGGAACCCCCCGCGCATTTTATAAATTTTTTTAAATAAAAGATCATGCAGATCATAATCGATCTTAAAGCGCCTGACGTGGACGCCGGTGATGTTCTCTTCTTCCGGCAATAATTTAAAAGAAGGATCTTCGCGGGAAAATTGAGCAGGGACCAGGGCATTGACGGTAAAGAGATGAACGTCCTGTTTTAATTCCGCCAGCTTTTCGGATAAAAGCTGAATGTGGATTTGATTGCCTCCGAGCGAAGGATAATACAGCGGGCAGACATGAAGGATCTTCATGGGGCCCTTTCTGGTTTAGAAAGGTTCATAAAAAATTCCATGATATATTGCGCGGCTAAGGAGTGGCCCTCTTTGCGCCAATGCATGTCTTCATGAAAATATAACCTCTCTCCGCCCTGATGATCCCGGAAGGCCGGGAAAAGGTTAAGGACCGGGATCCCGCGGCGTTCCATTTCATAAACGAACATGTCCTCCACCCCGCGCGGAGCAGTATAATTGTCCGGGACACCGAACCACTGGCGGCCTGAATCCCATTCGCGGCCGCTGACCTGATGCCCCCAGGGATAAATGACCACGGCGAAACCGATCCCCTTTTGCTTACAGAATTCATTCATCAGGTCAATATCATGAAAGACCCTCTCCCATTCATCTTTCCAGGGCGATTGGTCGGAGGATAAACTGAACTTAAGAAGCTTCTCTGTTGCCTGGCTGATGGCATCAGGATCTTCATCCGGCAGCACTCTTTCTCGTGCCGCGCCGTAAACCAGCGACAAAAAATAGAACCTGCTTTTTAAAAAAACCTCCATGTTGGAAAGCAATGAATCGTCATTGGGCGGCACGCTGATCACTTCACCGTCCTTATTGAATTCGGCCCCATCGAAATATTCCTGCGTTTGAATGAGATCGCTCATGTCATAGAACACCACGACCAGGTCCGGCTGAAAGTTGATGCCCTTTGTCCTTAAATAAAGGTTTTCCAGGATCGGCGCGTAACTGTCCACGCCCGCGTTGAGCACCTCGTACACCGGTGACCCCGATTCCTTATTCAATTGCCGCTCGACCAGATAACAAAAATTCTCCTCATCACCGACGCCCTGCCCTTCGGTAAAAGAATCTCCCAACGAGAGGATGCGGACATGGCCGGCCGGTTTTTCATAAGGAATATCTTTATTGGACCTCAGGCCTTGAGCATTGACGTGCATGATATATTTCTGGTCCAGCATACCGTCATCATCAATGGCCAAATGGTATGTGCCGGGCTTGAGTTGATGATGAAAGATCGGATGGTCCATTTCCTTTTCATGAGCGGAATAATTGATCGTACCTATCATAAAATCCCCGAGTAGCACGGTTAAGAAATACAAAACGATCAAGAACAGAGCATAGCCGCGGCTGATCTTATCAGAGAGGATATATAAGACCGTTAAAAGGGCAAGGAAAAGGAAATAATAAAGGATAAAAAAGAAATACAGATGCGACCAGTGCCAGATCGCCGGGTCAGGGGACCGGTGCAGAGCGAGAACGAACAACACAGCATACATCGCGCAGAGAACAATAAAATTTATTTTCTTAGGCGTAAAGCCGGTGGGCATGAAAATATTATAGTGTTAAAATATCTTTATGTCACTAGAACAGGATTCTACTTTTTTATGCCCTTATTGTTCGGCGGAAAATTCCCTGCAGGTGGACCTGACCGCGGGCCGGCGCCAGAATTTTGTGATGGATTGTGAAACCTGCTGCGCGCCCATTGTGGTGCATCTTACCTTAAGCGGCGGCGAGGTGTTATCGATCGATGTGCGGAGAGAGAATGAGTGAAGGAATGAAAAAAGCATAGCTATGGGGAACGTTTCAGGCTGTGACTTGCGCCGGAACGTTCGATCCCACGGCGCAAAGCGCCCGTGGGATTTCCTTAACGCGAAGCCCTACGCTCGTCCCTTTGGGACTCCTTGCCCGCTTCGGGCTTCTAACGTCCGGCTTTAAGTCACAGCCTTCAACTCATGTTATACACAAAAATAAAAACGGGGGCAAGGAACCCCTTCCGCGCCACCCGCTTATAAATTTATTTAATTTTGCGATGGGTGACCCGGAGGAGGCCGCCTTGGGCGAGCCTCGCCCTTCATCTAAAAATATATGGAAAAGGTCGGGGTTCCCAGCGCCGCAGAGCCGGTTAGGCCAAGGCGATGGGACACCGCAGGGGCAGCCGCCTTAGGCGAGCCTCGCCCTTTCCTCTAAAGGATATATAGAAAAGGGCGGGGACCCATCGCCATTTAAAAAACAGGCCCCGCGTTAATAATACAGGACCCATCGCTATAATTTTTTCCATCATTGACATCTCTAACTATCAATACTACAATCGAAAAATTATGCCTAACACAACAACACTCCCCGGCAAAGATTATGAACTTTTAGACAGCGGCGAAGGCGATAAACTCGAACGCTTCGGCCAGGTCATGGTTTCGCGGCCCGACCCGCAGGCCTTATGGCCCAAGAAATTATCCCCCTCGGAATGGAAAAAGGCCGACGCCTATTTCAACCGTTCCGCGGATGACGCCGCCTGGCAGTCCCGGCGGCAAATTCCCGAGCGATGGACCATTGATTTCGGCGGCCTCCGATTTTGGATCAAACTCTCCGCGTTCAAACACACCGGTATCTTCCCGGAAAACCAGCCCAACTGGGACTGGATGCGTGAAAAAATATCCAAAGTCGATCGCCCCGTGAACGTGCTTAATTTATTCGGCTACACCGGCGGGGCCACGCTTGCCTGCGCCCAAGCCGGAGCGAGCGTGTGCCATGTTGATGGCTCCAAGACGGCTGTGACCTGGGCCAGAGAAAACGCTGAGTTATCCAAATTAGATGAAAAACCGATCCGCTGGATCGTTGATGACGCGCGGGTCTTTGTGCAGAGAGAGATCAAACGCGGCCGCAAATACGAGGCCATTATTTTAGATCCTCCGGCGTTCGGCCACGGCCCCAAAAAAGAATTATGGAAGATCGAGAGTGACCTTTTAAAACTTCTGGAAGACTGCCGGAACATTTTATCCTATCATCCCCTGTTTTTTTTGATAAACGGTTACGCCTCCGGTTACTCGGCCATCGCCTACGCCAACAATCTGACGCACCTGTTCGGAAAAAAGGGGGAATTGGAAACCGGAGAATTGACCATCGCCCACTCCAAAGATGACCGCCTTCTACCGTGCGGGATCTTCGCGCGCTGGTCCGTATCATGAAACTGCAGGTCCTTTTCGAAGACAATCATGTTATTGCTGTGGTCAAACCCGCCGGCCTCCTCGTCCAAGGCGACAAAACCGGCGACACCTGCCTCTTGGACATCGTTAAAAAGTATCTCAAAGAAAAATATAACAAGCCGGGGAATGTATTTCTGGGCCTGGTGCACCGCTTGGACCGCCCGGTCGCAGGGATCGTTATTTTAGGAAAGACCAGTAAGGGCGCGGCACGGCTCTCGGAACAATTCCGCACGCATTCTATCCAAAAGATCTATCACGCCGTCGTACAAGGACGCCTACCTCAAAAAAGCGGAACGCTTAAATCTTTTTTGCAAAAGGACCGCGAAAAAAACCGCACCGAAGTTTATGATGAGGAAGGCGATGACCGGCAGGCCGCGGAACTGGATTACGAAGTGATCAAAACCGGTAAGGATTGTTCTCTGGTGAAGATCATCTTAAAAACCGGGCGCTCGCATCAGATCCGCGCCCAATTGGCCGCGGAAAAATGCCCGATCGTGGGCGATGTCAAATACGGCGCGTCCAAACCCCTCCCCGACGGCTCCATCGCCCTCGCCGCAACTTCCCTAACCTTTCAGCTTGCCACAAAAAACGAATCCCAAACCGTCAGCATGGATCTGCCGAAGGAATGGGATATTTTCTTAAAATGAACACTCTTAAAGGGCGGAATTATTCAGGAAGCTTTAAACGTTCCAATCTTTCCTGAATGATATGGAGAAATTCCTTTTGCTTTTCCTTACTGATAAAAGAA
>MHFY01000134.1:0-766 GCA_001805375.1 Omnitrophica WOR_2 bacterium GWA2_47_8
AAAAAAGATCGAACACGCCGGCGCGATATTCTTGGGCCCATACAGCCCGACCGCGTTGGGTGATTATGCCGCAGGCCCCAGCCACGTCCTGCCGACGATGGGGACAGCCCGTTTTTCATCAGGGATCTGCGTGTCCGATTTTATGAAAAAGAGCCACGTGATCGCATATTCCAAAAAGGCTTTAGAAAAATTACGCGAACCGATAGACAAGATCGCCAATATCGAAGGATTGACCAAACATTCGGATTCGATTCACATCCGTTTTAAATAACGAAAGGGTAAAACATGAGCGGCAAAACTAGAAGCGCCAAGATCGAACGCAAAAGCAAAGAAACAACGATCAGCGGAAAATTGAACGTCGACGGGAAGGGGTTAAGCAAAATTAAAACACCTATCGGCCTTTTGAGCCACATGCTGGACCTTTTTACCTTTCACGGCTTCTTTGATCTCGAACTAGATGTCAAAGGCGACACGCATATTGATATTCACCACACCAATGAAGATATTGGCATTGCCTTAGGCAAGGCTTTTAAAAGTGCTTTAGGTAAAAATAATAAAGGTATCAAACGCTTTGGGTCCGGATTTGCGCCAATGGAGTCTACACTTGGGCAAGCGGTGGTTGATATCTGCGGACGTTCGCACCATAAAATTAAAATTGGAGAAGGTGAAGCTTATGCAGCAATTAAAGATCAAGACGGGTATTCAATCACGTATCTCGAACACTTCATTGAAAGTTTTGCTAAGGGATTGGGCGCTACCATTCACA
>MHFY01000134.1:823-15592 GCA_001805375.1 Omnitrophica WOR_2 bacterium GWA2_47_8
CTCCTCATGACGGGTTACACTATTTTCTCAAGGCTTAGTTTTAATAAGGCAACCGCTGAAAGTTATTCCGGAACCCTGTTAAAGCCTGCGGAAGCTGTTGTGGATTTATCCCATCCCGCCCTGAACCAGATTGATGAAGAAAATAAAGCTGCGCTTTTGCGATACTTTGCCAGCACCCCTCGCTGGGAGGTGGGGCTCGACAAAAATAACGCGCCCTTCGCGGTCAAACGCGAAAAAAATTATAAGGGCGGATATTTTTCCGCTTTAAATGGGTATTACACCAAGCATGATTTATCTGAGCCCCTGAGCAACGATGATTATTTCCAAACCAGGGCACTGATATCGTTTGATAATATCTACGGGTATGGAAATAAAAAAGATCTCATTACCCACTCAGCCGTTGGTGACAACCCTGTTTTATTAACCGTTGAAACGCCTTACTCCGGTACTCCGGGTTATAGCTCTTACTTAGTGGCCAAGGCAAATTCGGTCAATATGGAAATATATGAACAAAGCTCTTCCGTTGAGCGAAAACTGACAGCAAAAATTTACAATGAAATATCTGAAGAAATCGCTGAGGTCATAAAAAATATCGAACAGATTAAAAAAACAGGATTGCTGCCGGAAACATCACCGCATTATTCTGCACCCGCGATAAATTCATTTTTAAATGTTTACACTTCTTGGCGAACCAAGGAGGAGGACCTAAAAAGCGATTTTTTACAATACGGCATTTATACTCTCTCCGGAGCCCTATGCCCCAAGGCTTCGGGTCAAGTTTATGCAAAAGCTGTAAATCTAAATGATAATTCTTTCTTGTCTGAAATAACCGTCAGAAACTCTTCCCGCCGAATTATCGGATGGTCGGAAGAGGGAAAAGCGTGTTTTCCCTATGAGAGTGAAATTATTATTGGTGAGGGCGGCTGGAATACCCGCCATCATGTTCGTATAGAATTATGGCACATTGCGGATTCAGATAAATCAGAAACAAAATTAGCCGAAATAACAAAAACCGTTGCCGGCTATCAATTTTAAAATATTATGATCGCCATCATTGATTATGAGGTTGGTAATTTAAGGAGCGTGCAAAAGGCCTTAGAAAAGGTCGGCGCCCAGACTGTGATCACGCAAAACTCGGCGGACCTTAAAAAGGCGGACAAGGTCGTCCTGCCCGGAGTGGGTGCCATCAAACCCGCCATGCAGAAACTCAAAGAGCTTAAATTCATCGACGCCATAAAAGAGACGATCAACAGCGGTAAACCTTTTTTAGGGATTTGCCTGGGCCTGCAGCTTTTGTTTGAAAAAAGCAGTGAAGGCGGAGACGTTAAGGGATTGGGAATTCTTAAAGGAAGTGTCGAACGTTTCCAAAATTTAAAAGTCCCGCACATGGGATGGAACCAATTGAACATTAAGAATAAAAACTGCAGCCTTTTAAAAGGCGTGGAAACTTTAAGCAATGTCTATTTCTGCCACTCCTATTATGTCAAACCAACGGACCCCACCGTGACTGCGACCTCGACGGATTATGGCAATGACTTTGTTTCATCCATTGCCACAAAGAATATCTTCGGCGTGCAATTCCACCCCGAAAAAAGCCAGGCCGTCGGCCTGAAGATACTCAAGAATTTCGTGGAGTTAAGTTAGATGATCGTGATTCCAGCCATTGACATTAAAGATGGGAAAGTCGTGCGTCTTTTGCAGGGGCATTTTGATAAGGTCACGGAATACGCCAAAGACCCACTGGCGCTGGCCAAGCATTGGCAAAAACTCGGTGCTCAATGGCTGCACGTGGTGGATCTGGACGGCGCGCAAACGGGCGAGATGAAAAATTTAGAGATCATTAAAAAGATCGCCAAGACGGTTTCCATCCCCATTGAAGTCGGCGGCGGCATCCGAGGCGAAAAGGAAGTTAAGGAATTGCTGAAAGCCAAGATCGCCCGAGTGATCTTAGGCACACGTGTTGTCAGAGAAAAAGATTTTTTAAAGAAGATCCTTTCGCTAGGTCAGGATAAGATTGCGGTCAGCCTGGACTGTTCCAATGGTTTTGTTACTCAGCGGGGCTGGGTTGAAGTTTCTGACATTAAAGGGACCGATTTTGCCAAAGACCTCGAGGCCATGGGGTTAAAAACTTTAATCTATACAGACGTGGCCAAGGATGGTACATTATCAGGCCCTAATTGGGACGGATTAAAAGAGATCCTTAAAACCGTCGAGATTTCCGTGATCGCTTCCGGTGGCATTTCTTCGCTGGATGACATAAAAAAACTTATGGATCTCAAGGCCCAAAATTTATGGGGCGCGATCACCGGCAAAGCGATCTATGAAAACAAATTGGATTTCCGCAAAGCAGTCGAATTAACGGCCAAATAACATGCTCACAAAACGCATAATTCCCTGTTTAGACGTCAAAGACGGCCGCGTGGTCAAGGGCGTTAACTTTGTTCAGCTGCGGGATGCCGGCGACCCGGTTGAGACGGCCAAAACGTATAACGAAAACGGCGCGGATGAGATCGTTTTTCTGGATATCACGGCCAGCCACGAAAAACGGCCGATCCTTTTGGATGTGGTCAAAAAAACCGCGGAACAGGTATTCATGCCGCTGACCGTAGGCGGCGGGATAAAGAACGTGGAAGACATCCGGGAACTTTTAAAGGCCGGGGCGGACAAAATCTCGATCAACACCTCAGCGGTTGAAAATCCTAAATTGATCAAAGAAGCCGCGGACCGTTTCGGAAGCCAGTGCATTGTAGTGGCCATTGACGCGAAAAGGAACAATGACCATTTTACCGTCTATACACACGGCGGGCGCAAACCGACCGGTAAAGACGCAGTTGCTTGGGCCAAAGAAGTGGAAAAACTCGGCGCCGGCGAGATCCTTTTGACCAGCATGGATGCGGACGGGACAAAGAATGGTTATGACATCGCACTCACAAAAGCGATTAGCAATGCGGTGAATATTCCGGTGATCGCCTCAGGAGGAGCAGGACAATTACAACACTTTGAGGATGTTTTTAAAAAAACAAACGCTGATGCGGCCTTGGCGGCATCGGTTTTTCACTATGGAGAAATAAAAATCTCAGAGGTAAAACAATTTTTAAAAGATAAAAAAGTAAAGGTCCGATTATGAGCGAGAAAAACGATAAAGAAAGTTTGGATTTTAAAATTACCGCGGATAATTTAAAGGATTTAAAATTTGCATCCGATGGCCTGATCCCGGCGATTGTCCAGGATGAAAAAACCAAAGAAGTCCTCATGATGGCGTACATGAACATCGACTCGCTTAAAGAGACCATAAAAGGCGGGAAAACCTGTTTCTGGTCACGGTCGCGTAAAGAATATTGGGTGAAGGGGATGACCTCGGGTCATTTTCAATTTGTGAAGGACATTTACTTCGATTGCGATTGCGATACGCTTTTAATTACCGTTGAGCAAGTCGGCGCGGCCTGCCACACCAACCGCAAGAGCTGCTTTTACCGAAAGATAAAAACAAAATAATGCACTACCCATCCAAAGAACAATTTTTAAAACTTTCTAAAAAGGGGAACCTGATCCCGATCTCTATGGAGATCATGGCGGACCTGGAAACGCCGGTTTCCGCCTATCTGAAAATCGCCTCGGGCTCGAAGCATTCCTTTCTCTTGGAATCCGTTGAGGGGCAAGAGAAACTGGCCCGTTATTCCTTTTTAGCGCAGGACCCGGATTTGATCTTAAAGACCAAAAACCGCCAAGCCGAGATCGTGTTTCTTAAGAACGGCAAGAAACGGACAGAAAAACGCATCATCAAGGACACACCTTTGAGCATCGTACGGGAAATTTTGGCCAAATATAAACTCGTTGAAATGCCGCAGCTGCCGCCGTTCATCGGCGGGATGGTGGGGTTCCTCGGTTATGACGTGGTGCGTTTCTTTGAAAGGCTTCCCAATAAACCCAAGGATGACTTGAAACTCCCGGATATGTACCTGGTTCTAAGCAAGGACGTAATTATTTTTGACCATTTAAACCATAAGATCACACTCGTCAGCTCGGCCCACATCGATATGAAAGCAAGTCCGCAAAAAAAACTGCGCGAGTACGATAATTCAGTCAAAAAGATCAATAAAATGGCCGAAAAGCTTAAGCAGCCTTTATCTGTGAAAAAGGCTAGCCAGAAAGCAAAAAAATTTGTACAATTAAGGCCGCATTCGAACGTTTCAAAGGCGCAATTCAAGAAAATCGTGAGTTTGGCCAAAAACGAGATCCGCAAGGGTGAAATTATCCAGGTTGTCTTATCCCAGCGTTTCTCGGCCAAGATCAATACCGACGCGCTGAATGTTTACCGTTCTTTGAGGCTGTTAAATCCATCGCCGTACATGTACTACCTGAATTTTGACGGCGTGCAGATCGTTGGGTCTTCCCCGGAATTACTGATCCGCTGCGAAAACAATATCGTAGCGACACGCCCAATCGCCGGCACACGCCGACGAGGAAAGACAGAGGCAGAGGACAAAAAATTAGAGCAGGAACTCCTGAACGACCCGAAAGAGAAAGCCGAACATATCATGCTGGTTGATCTGGGACGCAATGATCTGGGCCGGGTGTGCAGGCGCGGGACCGTTAAGGTTTCGGAATTCATGAACGTCGAACGGTATTCGCACGTCATGCACATTGTCAGTAACGTGCAGGGCCATTTGAGAAGCGATAAAGACGCCTTGGATGTTTTGCAGGCATCGTTTCCGGCCGGCACGGTGAGCGGCGCGCCTAAGATCCGCGCGATGGAGATCATCGATCGATTAGAGAATGTCTCCCGCGGGCCTTACGCGGGATGTATCGGATATTTCAGTTTTTCCGGTAATTTAGATTCGTGCATCACCATTCGCACGATCGTTATTTCAAAAAACAGAGCCTACACTCAGGCCGGGGCAGGGATCGTTGCTGATTCTGTTCCGGAAAATGAATACAAAGAAACATTAAATAAAGCAAAAGCACAACTCACCGCCATCGAGTTGGCGCATAAAAGTTTATAACCGCAACTGTTAAAGGAGAAGAACAAAAATGCATGTCATGATTCGATTACAAAAAGCCGGTAAGACAGCGAACAAGCGGTACAACTACCGCATTGTGGCCATACAAAAAAGTGCCAGCCGAAACGGACGTAACCTGGAGATATTGGGTTACTATGACCCGGCTAAAAGACCCGCCGCTTTCTCGGTCAAGAAAGAACGCGTGGATTATTGGGTCAGCCACGGCGCGCAATTAAGCGATACCGTCCGTTCTCTGATCAAAGCAAAAAAATAGTTCATTTTTATTAACGAACCTTTATTGAAAGGGTCCTTATGGGTACTGAACCAGGCGTTTCTTCCTTACTGCAGTTTGTTCCGGCGATCCTTATTTTCATGGTTTTCTATTTTCTCGTCATAAAACCGAGAAATGAGAAACAAGGCGAACAAAAAAAGATGCTGGAAGGCGTGAAGAAGAACGACCAGATCGTTACCTCCAGCGGCATCCACGGCACCGTTGTCCAGGTTAAGGAAAAAACCGTCCTTGTCCGCATCGATGAGAATGTCCGCATCGAGCTGGATAAAGAAGCTATCGCAACCATAACCAAATCCACCACGTGAGAGGTTAATGTATGTCTAAAGAATTAAGGAACCGTATCCTTACCAGTCTAGGAGTCCTCGTATTCTGTCTGTATTTTGCGTTCCCTTTGGAAAAACGGATCAATCTCGGGCTTGACTTAAAAGGAGGGATGCATCTTCTCCTGAGAGTTGATACCTCGAAAGCCGCGGGTGCCAATAAAAATGACGCTGTTTTGCGCGCCATTGAGATCTTACGTAACCGTATCGACAGTTTAGGTGTGGGGGAGACCGTCATTCAGCGGCAGGGAGAAGAGCAGATCCTGGTACAGCTTCCCGGGATCACCGACCGCAATAAAGCCCTGAACATAATCGGCCAGGTCGCGCTTCTTGAATTTAAATTGGTCAACTCCGACCCCGTGGCCCTTAAAGAGGCCCTCGCCGGAAACGTCCCCGCAAATTCCGAACTTAAAAAATTAAAAGATAAGGGAGAACAATTACTGGTTTTCAAAGACATTGCCATGAAAGGCGAATATGTCAAGGACGCCAAGGTTGATTTTGATCAATTCGGGGGCTCGAAAATTTCCATCGCCATGAATTCCGAAGGCGCCAAGATCTTTGGAAAGATCACCACCGATCACGTTAATGAAGGATTAGCGATCATCGTGGATGATGTCATTTTATCCGCTCCCAATATCAATGAACCTATCCTCTCCGGGACCGGAGAAATTACCGGCGACTTTACCTTTGAAGAAGCGTCCACGCTGGCTTTGCAGTTACGCTCCGGCGCGCTGCCCGCGCCGATGCATATTGAAGAAGAGCGCACCGTGGGCCCTCTTTTAGGGAAAGACTCGATCGAAGCCGGGATCAAATCCGCGCTCTTAGGGATCGCCTTTGTCTTTGGTTTTATGCTGCTTTACTACGGTATAGCCGGCCTAGTTGCGGATTTAGGACTGTTATTTAATCTTTTTATAGTTTTAGGCACCATGGGATTCTTGAATGTCATGCTTCCGGATGCGCAGATGACATTGACGTTACCCGGTATCGCCGGTATTATTTTGACCATTGGTATGGCGGTGGACGCGAATATCCTTATTAACGAACGTATCCGGGAAGAAATTGAAAACGGCCGTTCGCTTTCCGCGGCCCTCAACAACGGTTTTAACAAAGCATTCAGCGCGATCTTTGACTCTAACTTAACGACCCTCATCGCCGCCTTTATGCTTTTTCAATTCGGTTCCGGGCCGATCAAGGGATTTGCCGTGACCTTGGCGATCGGGTTGATCTGTTCACTTTTTACCGCTGTCTTTGTCACAAAAACACTTTTTCTTCTCCTCCTGCAACTGGGATGGATCAAATCCTTGCGCATGCACAAGCTCTTCACCGGGATGAAATTCAATTATCTTTCCATGGGGTGGTTCTGCATATCCTTATCGGTCATTATCATCGTGCTTAGTATGGTCAATCTCTTCAATAAAAAGGACGCGGCCTACGGCATTGATTTTGCCGGGGGGCAGATCCAGGAATTTCGATTCAGTAAACCTGTGGCCACGGATGAATTACGCGATCTATTTAAAGAAGCTGACCTTAAAGATGTCACCATTCAACGCTTTGATCAAACGCCGGAAAATGTTATCCTGCGCAGTTCCGATGATATTCACGACAAGGTTGTTCAGTTATTCAATGAAAAATTGCCGGATGATAAATTTGAAGTTTTGCGCATTGAAAAGGTCGGGCCGGTGGTGGGGAAAGCCCTGCGCGGCAAAGCCATGCTGGCGATGATATTTGCCCTATTAGGTATTTTAGTTTACGTCGGTTTTCGCTTTAAACATTTTGATTTTGCGACCGGCGGGGTGGTGGCCCTGTTGCATGATGTCATCATTACCTTAGGGTTGATCGTTGTTTTTGGCCGGCAAGTGGACCTCTTGGTGGTCACCGCGCTCCTTACGATAGCCGGTTATTCCATAAATGACACGATCGTCATCTATGATCGGGTCCGGGAAAATATGATCAATATGAGAAAGGCACCCTTAGCTGAAATCCTTAATACAAGCCTTAACCAAACCTTAAGCCGCACGATCCTGACGAACTTCGCCACCTTTTTGGTCATATTAAGTCTCTATTTCTGGGGCGGGGAAGTCTTAAACACCTTTGCCCTGTGCCTATGGATCGGTTTTATCGCAGGAACATATTCGACCGTTTTTATTGCCTCACCTATTGTGCTTGCGATGCAAAAGAAAAAATAGGGCCGTATGTTTAAGTCGTTTCAACTCTTCGTTGGGCAAACTATAGACATCGAAGACATCCTGCGCAATCTCACCGCCTACCATTACCAAAAAGCAAGCCATGCCGTCCAGGAGGGAGAATTTGCCCAGCGCGGGGAAATTATCGAAGTTTTTCCCGCCAACTACGACTGCCCGGTCCGGATCGACCTGGAGGACGATAAAGTCCACGCGATCGCCAGCATAAATTCCCAAACCGGCAAATCCATTTGGCAGCATAAGATCATAATTATCCTTCCCGTCAAAAAAACACACCCGGCACCCTTTACGACCGAAACACCGCTCGCCACCTTTGTTGACATCGAAAAAGGCGACTATGTGGTCCACCATAATCACGGGATAGGCAAATTCCTGGACATTGTGGACCTGGATTTCGCGACAAAAGAAAAGACCCACATGGTGATCGAATTCCAGGGGGGCGATAAACTCTTTGTCCCTAAGCATGACTTTAATTTAGTCCAAAAATATGTCGGCTTTTCCAAAAAACCGCCGCGGTTATTCAAATTAGGCACGAAAGAATGGCAGCGGATCCGCGTTCAAATCCAGAAAAAGATCCAGCGGTTCGCCGCGGAATTACTGCATGTGCAGGCCTTACGGGCCAGCCAGCAGGGCTTTCGATTCTCCAAGGACGTTCCCTGGCAAGGAGAATTTGAGAAAACTTTTCCCTTTACAGAAACTCCGGACCAGTTAAAAGCCACCGACCAGGTCAAACAGGATATGGAATCACATCTTCCGATGGATAGGCTTCTCTGCGGCGATGTCGGGTACGGCAAGACAGAGGTGGCCTTACGGGCCATCTTTAAGGCGACTATGGATAACAAACAGGTGGCGGTCCTGGTCCCCACAACGATCTTAGCTGAACAGCATTTCTATAATTTTTCCAATCGGTTGAAAAATTATCCTCTGCGCGTGGCCATGTTGAGCCGTTTCAAGACCAAACACGAACAAAATGAGATCATCAAAGGCCTTCACGCCGGAACAGTGGACGTGGTCATCGGCACCCACCGGCTGTTATCAAAGGATATCAGCTTCAAGGATCTGGGATTGATCATTATTGATGAAGAACAGCGCTTTGGGGTCAAGGCCAAAGAAAAATTAAAACACCTGCGGCTGTTGGTGGATGTCTTGACCTTGACAGCCACACCGATCCCGCGTACGCTTTACATGGCCATATCCGGGGCTAAAGATTTTTCCGTGATCTCAACGCCTCCGCAAAACCGCATTCCGGTGGCCACGCATATCATTGATTTTGACGAAGACGTGATCAAACAGGCGCTGGATCATGAACTGAGGCGTAAAGGGCAGGTATTTTTCCTTCATAATCGGGTGGAAGACATCGACCGCATTGCCGGGATCATCAAGCGCCTGCAGCCTGACGCCCGGATCGCCGTGGCCCACGGCCAAATGGCCCCGAAAATGCTGGAAGAAATCATGCTGCAATTTCTGCAAGGAAAAGTTGACATTTTAGTATGTACGTCTATCATTGAATCAGGGATCGATATCCCGAATGCCAATACTTTGATCGTCAACCGGGCGGATCGTTTTGGCTTAGCTGAGTTGCATCAATTACGCGGAAGGGTGGGCCGGTTTACCACCAAGGCCTACGCCTATTTTATTATTCCCCCTTTTGAACGATTATCAACGATAGCCAAACAGCGGCTCAAGGCTTTGCAAGAGCATAGCGACCTAGGCTCCGGGTTTCAAATTGCCTTTGAGGACCTGCAAATACGCGGAGCGGGAAATCTTTTAGGACAGGAGCAGCACGGTTATATCGCTTCCGTAGGTTTTGATCTATATTGCCGATTATTAAAGGAAAGCATCGAACATCTTAAAAAATGAAATTCACGGAAAAAATCATGAATCCCTGTGCACGCATCATTTTCATAATCCTCGCCTTCCTCAATGTTGTCAGCCGGCCTCTTTGGGCCGTTGATGACACGATCATCGCGGTTGTTAATGACGAGATCATTACGCTGCATGACCTGCGCGATTACCTGGAAGGGATATACACCCAATTGAAGCTCGAAGGCCGATCGGAGGAAGAAGTAAGGAAAATTTTGACCGAAAAGGAAAAGAGGGGGCTTGAGCTTTTGATCGAGGATAAGCTTATCAAGCAGAAGGCCGCTGACTTAGGGCTGATAGTGCGCGAGCAGGCGATCGATGACCGGATAAAGCAAATTAAAAAAGGGTATAAAAGCGATGAAGAATTCACTTTTGCACTGACATCCAATGGTTATAATCTAACGGACCTGAGGGAAAAGGTCCGCGCGCAGCTTTTCGCGTCCTATGTGATCGATAATGAAATTAAAGCAAAGATCCTGGTCAGCCCGCAAGAGGTCACGGAATTTTATGATCAGAACAAAGGGACACTGTCAACCCCGGAAAAGATCACAGTAGATTCCATCTGCCTCACCTATACGCCGGCCGATAAAAAGGACGCCAAGAAAAAAGCGGAGGAGGCGGCTAAGCTTATTCTTGAAAAGGAAGACTTTAAAAAGATCGCGCAGACTTATTCCAACGCCCCGGCCATCACAGACGAACTGCAAAAGGGCCAGCTGCTGCCTGCCGTTGAAAATAAAATCTTTAATCTAAATGTGGGGGAGACCTCATTGGTGATCGAGACAGATAATGCCTTTTATATTTTTAAAGTTTTAGACAAAACTCCGGGCCATATCCCTCCCTTAGAAGAAGTCAAAAGCGAAATTTACGACAGGATCTTCCAAGAAAAATTCCGCCAAAGTTACCAAGCCTTCATCGAAAAGCTCAAAAAAACCGCCTATGTCGAGATCAAAAAATAAAACCATAGGCATCACCATGGGCGACCCTACGGGGATAGGCCCAGAGGTCATTGCCAAGGCCTTCCGTAGTGACCCTTTAGCTAAAGGAAAGACACATTATCTTGTCATTGGCGACAAAAAAATCTTTAAAAAATACGCCCCAAAACTTCGTAAAGATATGAGCTTTTTAGATATCGAAAATGCCTTTCCAAAGATCAAAATCGGCACACCGACCCAAGATTCAGCCCGGTTGTCGCTTCTTTTCCTGGATAAGGCCATTGAACTTTTAAAGCATAACGACATCAGCGCTTTGGTGACGGCGCCGGTCTGTAAAGAGGCGATCAACGGTTTAGGTGTTTCTTTCCGCGGCCACACGGAGTATCTGGCCGAAGCCTTCCACATCAAAAGATATGACATGATGTTTGTCACCCCGAAACTCAAGACGATTATTGTGACCCGGCATATTCCGATCGATCAGGTGAGCAAGGCCCTTTCCATTAAGAAAATTCTGGACACAATTGAATTAACGGACCAGGTCTTGCGGAAAGACTTTCGTATTAAGTCGCCGCGGATCGGCGTCTGCGGCTTAAATCCCCATGCCGGAGAAGGGGGATTGATGGGAAAAGAAGAGGCCACAAAGATCATTCCGGCGATAAAGAAAGCGCGACAAAAAGGCATCAACGTCACCGGCCCGTTATCCGGTGACACAGCCTTTTACGCGCGAAAGGCGGAAGGATTCGACACCATCATTGCCATGTACCATGACCAGGGACTTATCCCAGTGAAGACCCTGGCCTTTAACCAAGCGGTCAATCTCACGATCGGATTGCCTTTTATCCGCACATCCCCGGCCCACGGCACAGCCTTTGACATCGCCGGAAAGAACAAAGCCGACGCATCCTCGATGCGGGAAGCGATCCAATTAGCCTCTGTTTTATCTTAAGAATGAAAACTCAAAAAGATCGAGAGCAAAAATTTTATACCAAACCGTTTGCGTCTTTTACCGCAAAAAAACAACTCGGCCAGAACTTTTTAGTCGACCCTAACATAAAACGAAAGATCATCGCCGGCTGCGAATTAAAAAAAGAGGATGTTGTTCTAGAGATCGGCGCCGGGTTGGGCGCGTTAACCGAAGAGATAGCCGGCCAGGTCAAACACGTCTTTGCCATCGAAACGGATTGGCAATTATTGGAGACCCTCAGATCACGGATCCGCGCCTCCAACATCACGTTGATCAACGCCGATTTTCTAAGCTATCCGCTTGATTCTTTGTCGGGAAAAATAAAGGTTATCGGCAACCTGCCGTATTACATCACGACACCGATCATTGAAAAAGTCCTCCAGCATTCCCATATCTTCAACTCACTTTATATCACCGTCCAATATGAGTTAGCTATGCGCATGCTGGCCAAACCAAACACAAAAGAATTTGGTTCCTTCAGCTGTTTTATCCAATATTTTGCCGACGTACAAAAGATCGTAAAGATCAAAAGCACCGCGTTTCGCCCTATCCCGAAGGTTGACTCTTGTTTTATCAAATTAGTGATCCACCCAAAACCGGCAATTAAGGTCTCCGATGAAAAGCTTTTCTTCTTCGTCATCCATCAGGCCTTCCAGCAAAGACGCAAAAATATCCTCAATGCCTTAAATGCCCTAGAGGACAAGGTGACGCTGGCTGAAATCTTTAATAAAATAAATTTAAAAGGAAGCCTACGGGCAGAAAATCTCAGTTTAGAAGATTTTGCATCGATCACGAATCAATTGAAGGCGTTACGAAGAAACAGGGCAGGGGGTTAAGCGGCGGCTTTAGTGCCATCCCAGCCTTTAAACCAATGCTGGTAAAGTTTTTCCTTGTTGATCTCAAAGGCGTATTTAAGAATTAAATCCTGCGCCTTTTTAGATGTCTGCTCAAAAGCGATACCAATCAAGTGTTTCCCATGATCGGGCTGGCTCCAGAGGACACGGCCATCCACCCGGACAATGATTTCCCTATCTAAATAGATAGCAAGGCTTACTTTTTGATCTTGTGAAAAACTGCTGGGGGCAAGGATGCTGGCTCCGGAGCAGTTAATATCCCGGCTTGTACATTCGGTGGAATTGCCGTCATTCGATACACGGCAAAGGACCCGGTTTGTTACTTCCCAGCGGGGCAGATATCTTCGATCAGAAGCGGAAGGGTTCGTTGTTTTGCCCGCACCATCTGGATTATTTGACATTGATGTTTTCCTTGGGATTGAAGTTAAAAAGCCACGAACACTACTCATCATTAGAATAGTTCCCGTGGCTTTTTTACTTTCCACGGCAACTATAACATACGCCTATGGTGACTGCAAGTTTTTTGTAATAAATTTTTAATCTTTTTATTAAACTTACCGCCAAACTTTGCTACACTCTATTATGAAATCCATTTAGAGGTGATCCAATTTCTAAATTCATAATAATACAACTTGATTAAATAACAAGAAAAAACTTATTTTTTATAAGCTTATGAATTGCATTATGTTCTGCTATTTTCTTATCTAAACTTTTAAAAAGGGAATGACCATGGAAAAAAGAATTTACTATCACGATACTGACGCGGGCGGTGTAGTTTATTATGCCAACTATTTAAAATATCTCGAAGAAGCAAGGACAGAATTCTTAGAAAAACGAAAACTAAGCGTTAAATCTTTCCATGAACGCGGCATGCTTTATGCGGTGAGAAAATGCACCGTCACTTACAAAAGCCCAGCCCGTTATGGTGATATTCTTTTGTGTGATGCCCAACTGCAAGCTGTTACAGCCGCTCAACTTATCTTCAAACAGCACATCCATGAAAAACATACAGGGCGCCTTCTGGTTGAAGCGGAGGTCACATTAGTCAGCTTGAATAAAGATTTTAAACCCACCCAGATCCCCGATGATTTAAAAGAAAAATTGTTAGCAAAACCTTAAATCCGCATGTCTTTTGCCTTGTAAGGAATTCTATTTAGTGATAGGATAGTTGGTCAATTTAGCCAAAATCCTTAAATTTCCAGAAAAATAAGCCATGATTTCTAAAAAAGATGTTTACCATATCGCAAGTTTGGCCCGGATCCACTTAGACGAATCCGAGATCGAATCCCTGACTAAAAATCTAGAGGGCATTCTGCATTATATTGCCAAACTAGAAAAATTAAACGTCAAGGATGTTCAACCGACCAGCCATGTCCTGGAACTCAAGAATGTTTTTCGCGAAGATGCGGTCAAACCATCCTTAAAGCAATCTGAAGCCGTATCCATAACACCCAACCATCTTAAAGGTTCCTTTAAAGTCCCCCTGGTGATCGAATGAAACTCAATGAATTAACGGCACATGAATTGTTAACTTTGCTGAAGGCTAAAAAAACATCTCCCGATGATATTAAAAAGGATGTCCTTGCGGCGATCACTCAACACGATAAAAAGATCAAGGCCTTTGTCCGTACATCAGAGGCAACGGGGAATACCGCACAGAACGCCTATGCTGTCCCCATTGCCATTAAGGATAATATCTGCATTAAAGGGCTGGAAGCGACCTGCGCCTCTAAGATCCTTAAAGGTTTTGTTTCACCTTACAACGCCACGGTCATTGAAAAACTGCTGAACGCGGGAGTGAACGTTTTAGGCCAGACCAACATGGATGAATTCGCCTTTGGTTCTTCCACTGAAAATTCCTGCTATGGCCCGACCTTAAATCCCTGGAATACCCACTGCGTCCCCGGCGGCTCCAGCGGCGGTTCGGCCGCTGCGGTTGCATCTCAGGAAGCCATTTGGGCCTTGGGTTCAGACACCGGCGGGTCCATTCGCCAGCCGGCTGCTTTCTGCGGAGTAGTGGGGGTCAAACCGACCTACGGCCGTGTTTCGCGTTACGGACTTATTGCCTTTGCTTCAAGTTTAGATCAGATCGGCCCGATCACCAAAGACGTGGAAGATGCGGCGCTTTTACTTAATATCATTGCCGGGTTTGATGAACGCGATTCAACGTCGGTCAATGTGCCGGTGCCGGATTATCGAAAATCTTTACAAAAGGATGTAAAGGGGTTGAAGATCGGCATCCCCAAAGAATTTTTTATCGAAGGCTTGGACCCGGAGATCAAATCCGCGACCTTAGAGGCCATTGAAATCTTAAAAAAGGCCGGCGCGACCTTTAAAGAAATT
>MHFY01000134.1:15600-17069 GCA_001805375.1 Omnitrophica WOR_2 bacterium GWA2_47_8
GCACAGCGAATACGCGGTCGCGACCTATTACATCATTGCCACGGCTGAGGCCAGCTCAAATCTCGCGCGCTATGACGGCGTACAATATGGTTTACGCTGTCAGCCGCAAACATCCAGAAAATCCGCTCTTGTCGACATGTATGAAGAGACGCGCGATAAAGGATTCGGCCTGGAGGCCAAACGAAGGATCATGCTGGGCACTTACAGCCTTTCCGCCGGGTATTACGACGCATTTTATCTGCGCGGGCAAAAGGTCAGGACCCTTATCAAAAACGATTTCGACAACGTCTTTAACGAATTTGATGCCATTCTGACACCCACAACACCGACCACCGCTTTTAAAGTAGGGGAAAAGGTGAATAATCCTTTATCCATGTATTTATCCGACATTTATACGATCTCGGTTAACCTAAGCGGCATTCCGGCCGTTTCCGTTCCCTGCGGTTTTGCCAAGAATGGATTGCCGATGGGGCTGCAGATCATGACCAAAGCGTTCAACGAAGAGATGATGTTCCGTATCGCTTACACGTACGAACAGGCCACGCCTTGGCATAAACAAAAGGTAAAATTATAAATTTTATGTCGACTATGACTGAAAAAGAATTTGAAACCGTTATTGGCCTGGAAGTCCATTTGCAGTTAAACACCAAGACCAAGATCTTCTGCGGCTGCGCGAATGGTTTTGGCCGGGATCCCAACAGCCAAACCTGCCCGGTGTGCCTAGGTTTACCGGGAACATTGCCGGTCCTGAATAAAAAAGTCCTGGAACATGCCATTAAAGTGGCATTGGCCTTGGACTGCCAAATTAATCCGCGCATCAAATTTGACCGCAAAAACTATTACTACCCTGACTTACCCAAAGGGTATCAGATATCACAGTTCGATTTACCCATTGCGTTTCATGGAAATGTTTTAGTCCCAACCGATGGCACGATTAAGCGCGTCAATATCAAGCGCGCCCATTTGGAAGAAGACGCGGGAAAAATGATCCATGACCCGCAGGATAACTGCAGCTTGGTGGATTATAACCGGACCGGAACACCTTTGATCGAAATTGTCACGGACCCGGACCTGCGTTCGGCGCAAGAGGCCTATGATTTCCTAAGTATTTTGAAATTGACACTGCAGTATCTCGACGTCTCGGATTGCGACATGGAAAAAGGGAGCCTGCGTTGCGATGCCAATATCTCTATCCGTGAAAAAGGGCACGCGCAATTAGGCACAAAAACAGAAGTAAAGAATATGAATTCTTTCCGCGCGGTCAAGGCTGCTTTGGAATTCGAACAGAACCGGCAAAAAAATTTGGTCCTGAGCAATCAAAAGATCACCCAGGAAACCAGGCTTTGGAATGAAGAAAAGGGGATGACATTCCCGATGCGCAGCAAAGAAGAAGCGCACGATTACCGTTATTTCCCGGAACCGGACCTGGTCCCGTTCACCTTAGAGCAGGACGCGATCGAGAAGATCAA
>MHFY01000135.1:0-15810 GCA_001805375.1 Omnitrophica WOR_2 bacterium GWA2_47_8
ACCCGGCCGGACCTTAAATTATTTGAAAGTGACCAGAACCGCGCGAGGACCGTAGAGTATCTCGTGCAGTTATGTGAACTCTGTAAAGATCTAGGCGGAAAGGTATTGGTTTTTGGTTCCCCCAAAAACCGAGCGCGCGATGGCAAGGATTATCAGGTCTGCAAAAAGATTGCCGTCGATTTTTTCACAAAATTAGGTCAAGCGGCAAAAAAATATGACGTTATCATCTGTGTCGAGGCGTTAAGCACCAAGGAAAGTGATTTTATAAATTCCAGCAGGGAAGCATTTGAACTTATAAAGAAGGTCGGCCTCCCAAATTTCGGATTACATTTGGACGCCAAGGCTATGATCGAATCGCACGAGGACGCTAACGTGGTCTTTACCAGCTACGCCAAGATCTTAAGGCATTTTCATGTCGGCGATCCGGGATTGGCTCCGCCGGGAAGCACCGGAATGGACCATGGCGCGCTCGGTCAGGCGTTAAATAAGGCAGGATACGATGGATTTGTCTCGATCGAGATGAAACGGGGATTCGGCCCCAGCCGAGACGTTGTACGCAAAAGCATTGAATATGTTAAGAAGTGTTATTTTAATTAACGGAAGGTGATTTATGGACATCGAAAAAAATAAAAAGATTCTGATCATCGGAGCAAGCGGGGATCTGGGTTTTGATCTTTTGAAGGGATTGTCGGATTCTGCGGTCACGATCGGCGTGCATTGTTTCCATAATAAATCGCGCTTAGAAAAGTTTATCGAAAAGCCTCACGCCGCCAAGATCAAGATCTTTTCCGGAGATGTTTCTTCCCAGGGATCAAGCCAAAAGATCATCGATGCGTTCGTAAAATGGGCGGGCGGGATCGATCATCTCATTCAGCTTTCCGGCGCTGTCCAAAAACCGGAAGATTGGAAGACGCTTACGCAGGAACAATGGGACAGGGATATCGCGGTCAATTTGACGGGGCCGTATTTTCTTGCCCAGCAGGCCATGAACCATATGCTGAAGCATGGCGGAAAGGTTATCTTCACCAGCACCGCTTCGGCCGCGCACGGCGGCGGTGGAAATTCCATGGCTTATGGCGCGGCAAAGGCCGGTATTGAATGCATTACGAAGGGCCTGGCCCGGCAGGGAGCGCCATATAATATTTTAGTCAACGCGGTTGCGCCCGGTTTTATCATGACGAAATTTCATGCGGATCAGATGAAAAGGACCCGAGAAGACCTTAAGAAAAGAGGAGACCTGGTCCCCTTAAAGAGGGCCGGCGAAGCAAAGGATGTAACCGGGATCATTACGTATCTTTTGTCAAAGTCCGGCGACTTTGTGACAGGGCAGGTCATTGCGGTTAGCGGCGGTGATTGGTTATAATGGAAATCATCCTTTCAAATATTCCCACCTTTTTATTAGCCACCTATCGGAAGCGTCAGCCGGTCAACTCCTGGTTATACCTGGGAAAGAATTACAATGTCGTGGAACGAATACAGGGCATTTGGGGCCCGCAAGCCCAGGAAATCGATTACGCTCGGGAATTATATCGTATTTCTGATGAGAGAAGAGATGGGTTTGTCGGCTGGATCGACAAGATATCTTTCACAAACGGGGCAAAGAGAGAGTGGCTGTTCTCGGCCCCAGCGATCAAAAATCCTTATTCCAGCGACCTATTCCTCAATGTTGTGTATTTTTTTGTTTTAAAGAATTTTATAGACGCCGGGAAGAAAATTGATCTGGTCGTTGTTGACTCTTCCGCCTTAGCCCGCAGTCTTCGCGAAGCGTTCCCTGCGGATATCCGCCTCTCTCCTTATCAAGGGATCTTAGCTTTACGGCAGGCCATGGGCCTCAGCCTTCGAAGCGTCGGCCGGTATGGGAAATCCGCGTATGGATTTTTCAGGAAACGTTTATGGATGGCCGTGGTCTTAAAGAACAGGGCGCAGAAAATATTAAAAGCCTCGCCCAATAATATTTTTATTAGAAATTATGTCACGGGGATTTATTCCGAGAAAGCGGATGATATCAGTGAGCGGCATTTTTTCCCCGGGCTTAATGAGTTCCTGAAAGAGAACAATTACCAGCCGGTCTATCTGCCCTTTACCGTTAATGTCCCTTGCTACAAAAAGCTTTTTCAAAATGTTTTAAAGAGCAAAAAGATCATTATTTTCCCCGAGGAATTCTTAAAAGCGAAAGATTATTGGGCTGCGCTGTTTGCGCCGTTTAAGGCCTTAAGCTGCAAGTTGAAAACATTACCTTTTGGGCAGTATAATTTTGATGCACTCATCAAGGAAGATTATTATTCGAACATCACGGAGTATGCCTATCTTTATGCGGGCTTGCTGTCTTCGTTCGGCCGACGGCTGAAGGAGGCCGGATGCGCTTTGACCGGGTTTATCAATTGGGCGGAGAACCAGGCCATGGAGAAGGGGCTGCTTTCGGGTCTCAAAGAGCATTTTCCTGGCTTCAAACTTATTGCCGCTCAACCATTTCTGGTCCCGCCGAACCATTTATCGTTTTCCATGACAAAACAGGACAAAATCCTTAATTTGACCCCTGAAAAAGTCCTGGTCACCGGCCCGATCCGCAAGGAATCTGCCGCCAAGTATGTGCCTGGACTGAATGTTGAATATAGCCCGCCTTTTAGGTATAATAACATCTTTGAATTTAAGGATTCATCTAATACTAGTAATAATATAGTTATATTGTTTGGGTACAGTTTATCTAACGCGGTTTATACCTTGCGGACATTGATCAAGTTTTTGGATCAATTAAAGGGGTTTGACCAGGTCTTTTTAAAAGTCCACCCGATGGGTTATTTTGACGCGCAGAAGTTGAAGGCATCTTTTGGGCAGCCGCTTCCGGAAAATTTTAAATTTGTCGAAGATGACGTGGAAAAATTGGCGGGTCAGGTGTCGTTAGGGATTTGCGGGGCCACCGGCGCGTCGATGGAGCTTGTGGCGAAGGGGATCCCGGTTGTTTGTATCGCGGAACGCTATTGGCTGACCATGAATTATTTGGTGTATCGGGAAGATCCGGACCTTTGGGAGTTATGTTTTTCAGAAGAAGAAATTATATCTGCGGTGAAGCGGTTGCAGCGGATCCGTTCAGAGAGACCCCAAGATTTAAAGATCAGGATTGAATTTTTTCAGTCGGCATTTTTTGCTCCATCACGAAAAGAACTCTGGGACAATTTATTGCCGGATGTTCGCGTTCGCGCTTACCAACAGACTTAAGGGGACATATGCAAAAATGTGAAATATGCGGTTCAACTGAAAAGACGCTCATCGCCACGGAAATGCGGGAGGGCCCCGGGAAGATCTATCAGTGCAATGCCTGCGGTCTTGTGTATCAGGGGCTGCATCTTTCCACGGAAGACATCGAAAGTTATTACAATGAAGAGTATGAGCTGACCAATTCCTTAAAGTTAGGCGAGAAATTAAGCCCGAAGGGGCATTTTGAAGCGCGGATGAGAAGCATCGCGCCCTTTGTGGAGCTGGTCAATCCGTACCTTAAAAAGGACATGAGCGTTTTGGAAGTGGGCTGCGGGGCCGGAGAATTGCTTTGTTCGATCAAACCCTTTGTCAAAAAAGTGACCGGCCTGGAACTCAATAAAGGGTATGTCAATTTTATCAATAAAGACTTAGGTGTCGAGGCCCACGCCCTGGATATCAATGATTATCATCCGAAAGAGAAATTTGACCTGATCGTTTCCGTTAATACCATCGACCATATGCCCAACCCGTTACAGTCTTTGGTCAAGATCAAAAGCCTTTTATCAAAACAAGGATTTCTTTATTTGATGGTCCCCAACCGTGATGAGGCGATGAATTGCTACCTTCCTGAACCCACCCGATCAAAGTTCAATAAATTTTTCTGGCACAAGGCGCACTTTTTTTATTTTACAGCTGACAGTTTGACCAGGATCTTAAATAAAGCCGGCTTTGCCTGCGAAAACATTTCCACCTTTCATCAGTACACGCTGCGCAATTTTCTGCAATGGTATTACCTTGGGGCTCCGCAAAAATCATCCGATGACGCCCGGCTGAACTTGAAATGGTTCAGCGGCGAAAGCGCGTTCGAAAAAGGCATGAACCAGTTATTCGAAGGGATGGAGTCCAAATTCCATCAGGTGATCAATGAATCCTTAAGGGGCGACCTTTTAAAATGCGTTGCCCTGCAGAAAGAAAATGCCGGCACCGGTGATAGGCGAACGGCCCAAAATTCAAATATGGCAATCAATGATACAAGGAGACGATGATATGAACGTAACCGTTTTTGGTGGAGCCGGATTTTTGGGGAGCCATGTCGCAGATGTTTTAACGGACCGCGGCCATAAAGTTTTGATCTTTGATAAGGAACCTTCGACGTATCTAAAGGAAGGGCAGGAGATGATGGTCGGCGATGTCCTGGATACCAACGCGGTCAAGGAAGCCGTGAAGAACGCGGATATCGTTTATAACTTCATTGCCGTATCCGATATCGAGATCGCCAGCACGAAGCCTATTGAGACCGCGCATGTGAATATTATCGGCAACATGAATATCCTTGAGGCCTGCAAGAATTCCAACATCAAACGTTTTGTCTTCTCCAGCTCCGTCTATGTTTACAGCGCATCCGGGTCGTTCTATCGCAGCAGCAAACAGGCCTGCGAATTATTCATCGAGGATTATTCGAAGAAATACGGTTTAGAATACACGATCTTAAGATACGGTTCCCTCTACGGCCCCAGGTCAAGCGAAAGCAACTGGATCTATCGGGTCTTAAAACAGGCGCTTCTGGAAGGCAAGGTCAAGCGGGAAGGCGACGGCGGGGAGATCCGGGAATATATCCATGTGTATGACGCCGCCAAATTGAGCGTGGATATCCTGGCGGATGAATACAAAAACCGCTGTTACCTGATCACCGGCAATGAACAGATAAAGATCAAGGACCTTTTGATCATGATCCAGGAAATACTGAAAGGCCAGGTTGAGATCGAGTTTGTCCCGGCCAAAAGCAACTCGCATTATGAGATCACGCCGTATGTTTTCAAGCCGCAGATGGCTTACAAATTGAAAAGCAATCAGCAGGTCGACATGGGGGAGGGGATCTTGAACATATTGGATTCGATCCACCGGCAATATATCACGCCTCAGACAAAAGAAGGATTACGACAGGGAACGAAGAGATCTTAAGGTTTTTGACTTTACACCCGCCTGAAGAACGTTGGAAACATTCAGTCAATAACTATCAGCTGGTCATTATTGGTCTTTTCCAATTGAAAAAAACAGATGTAACCAATATTAGCACCTTTTCTTCTCTAAGATAACAGACCTAATATTGCCCGCCCCGCCGCTTCGCGGCTTAAGCCGCGGGCCGGGGACAACCACAATATTTTTAGTGAAGAAAAGGTCAATAAACAATTTATGCGGAGGAGTTTTAAATGAAAATATTCTTAACCGGTGCCGCCGGCATGCTGGCCTCAGAGGTCATCGCCAATCTCAAAAAACAAAACCACCAGGTCATCCTGCGCGATATCCACCAAAGGCTTCCGGATATCGATAGGCTGGATGTGACGGACGCAAAAGAGGTCATGGCCCAGATAAAAAAGGAAAAACCGGATTATGTTTTTCATTTGGCGGCCGAGACGGACGTGGATAAATGCGAACAGCAGCCGGATCACGCCTTTAAAGTGAACACCTTAGGGACAGAAAATATGGCCTTAGCCTGCCAGAGGCAGAAAATAAGACTGCTCTACATTAGCACCGCCGGCGTGTTTTACGGAGATCAAAAAACCCCGTATACGGAATTCGATGCCCCGCGGCCGAAGAATATTTACGGAGAAAGCAAGCTCCAGGGTGAGATCATCGTGAGGAATTTATTGTCGGAATATTTTATCATCCGCGCGGGATGGATGGTCGGCGGTTGGGAGATCGATAAGAAATTTGTGTATAAGATCGTCAAACAGCTTCGCGAAGGTAAAAAAGAGCTGCGGGTAGTGAATGATAAGGTAGGGAGCCCCACCTTTACCAAGGATTTCGCCAGGAATCTCATGACAGTCATCGATACGGAAAGATTCGGCCTGTATCATATGACCAATAAGGGGACCTGTTCCCGTTATGATGTCGCGGTCAAGATCGTGGAATTCATGGGGCTATCGGGGAAGATCAAGGTCAATCCCATCAGCTCGGATGAATTTCCTTTGCCTGCCCCGCGCGCCGATTCTGAGATGATCCGCAATTATAAATTGGACCTTCTGGGATTAAATCATATGCCGCACTGGGAAGATTCGTTGAAAGAGTACATCTTGACCAATAAGGACAAACAGGATCCTTTGAGAGAAAAAATGCCGGTATGAGTGAAAAAGTCAGCATCATTATCCCCGCCTACAACAAGGCCGCGTTAACAGTTAAAACGGTGGAAAGTGTTTTAAAACAGACCTATTCGCCCATTGAAATTATCGTGGTGGATGACGGCTCATCCGACAACACAAAAGAAGCGCTTTTGCCTTTTCAGAATAAGATCAGATATGTCTATAAGCAAAACGGCGGGGCCTGCAGCGCCCGGAATGTCGGCATAAAAATGGCGCAGGGAGAGTTTATCGGCCTGCTGGATTGTGATGACCAATACCTCCCTAATAAGGTTGAATTATGCGTCGACTATCTGCGCAAAAATCCCAACGCGGGGTTTGTCCACACCGCGGCCTATTTTATCGATCACAATGAGAATATCCTTTCCACGTATTCCCATCCTAAAAGTAAAAAGCCGGGCCATATCACCCGGCAGCTTATCCTTGGGAATTTTGTCTGTAACTCTACGCCTCTCATAAGAAAGAAGGCCATCGATGAGGCGGGTTTATTCGATGAATCGATCTTTGCGCCCGCGGATTGGGATATGTGGCTCAGGATCTCGGAACGATATGAAGTCGGATATATCGATCAGCCTTTGACGAAATACCGGGTGACGGATAATTATACCTTTACCAAATTACAGCTTTCTCAAAAGGAAGAATTCTTCGTTGTGGAAAAATTTTTCAGCAGGAATTCACGGCAATTCAATTCGTTAAAGCGTAAGGCGCTGTCCAATTATCATTTAAGATACGCGCAATGTCATTTTTTAAAGAACGATCTGCTGCAGGTTAAGAAAGAACTGGGCTTAAGCGTGTCGTCTGATCCGTTGAATATGAAAGCCTACGGAATGCTTCTGCTGTTTCGATTCCGTTCTCAATGGCTAAAATCTTACTTAGGCCCTAAAATTTTGCGTACCAGTGCCCCATGCTGACTTTCAATAAAGAAAAATTAGGCGGGATCTTTGATTGGGTTATTTTTATCCCCGTTTTAATGATCTGCTTCCTTTACAGTTTGGAGGGAAGTCATTTTGCCGAATGGCATATCCAGCCGCCTTTTTTAAATTTTCCCATCTTCGTAGGCGAAATACTGCTGGGTTTTTGTTTGGTTTTTTTGACAGCCAAGTGGATATGGGTAGCCCCGCCGAATTTGACATCCGGGCAGATGCTTTTGATCGGGCTTTATCTGTTCTATGTCTTGGCACGGGCGTTCTCGGGATATGTTCATTACGGCCCGTACGCCTTCAGGAACGCCGCTTTGTACTACTATCCGCTCTTCGCCCTGATCGGTTATTACATTTACCGCAAGGATTTTTTCTCCCAAACGATGGTCATGCTATTTCTTCTGGTCATCATTTCAACCCAGTTGATCCGGGGCGGTGATTATTTTGGGTATTTTAGTTTCATTTACTTCATGCTGTATTTGGTCTTGGCTTTGAAGCTGGAGAAGAAACGGCTGCGATATCTCGCCCTTCTTTGTGCTTTATTTATTTTTCCTTTGCAAAATTTGTTCAATGACGGCCGGACGCATGTTGTCAGTATGGTCCTGGCCTTTTTTTATCTTTTTTTTGTCTTGGTTTTCCGCAGGTGGAAAATTAAAAAGTATTCAAGGCCGATAGTGGTCACTTTGCTTATAGGGACCATTTTGCTTTGCCTGTTGATATTTGGGAATCATGCTGCGGTAAAGTCGCTGATGCCCTCAATGAAGATTTTTGAAGAATATAAGAAGCACAAGGACTATATCGACCGTGAAAAAAACAACTTTAAGCAAAAGGAGATCGCTGTAAGTTTATACAGCAAAAATATTAAGGTCAATACACAAGAGCATAGGGTGTATATCGTTAGCGCTTACGAGCCTTCCCTGGAGAGAACTATCGAGGAATTTTATAAAAAGATCGATGATCCATCAGGTGAGGTCAGTTTGCGGGAAGAAGAAAGCGAGGTGGTCAGTCAGTTTTATGAAGGCATAAAGGTCAAATTACAAGATCATAAAGAGGCTATGAAGATAAGGGCCATGGAGACTATGAGGGACTGGGTCCCCCATGAACAAATCCCGGGGCGCTTTGAAGAAGTAAATAAAGAATTTGGAGAGGACATCAAGGCAGAGGTCGAGCAGGCTGAAAAGAAAGTGAATGCCGCCAAGATCAGCAAGGATAGAAAAGACATGGTCAGGAAAAGGATAGAAAAAATTGCCGATGGGGCCGTTGACGTGCTTAATACGCAAAAAGGAATTTTCGTTAATAGCACCGCGTTTGGCGCCGATCGGGACATGGTGACGAACTATATGACTACTCTTTTCCGATTCTTTGTTTGGCATGACATGTTCGAGGAGGTGGTGGGGGAACGCTTGCCTTTGGGGGTCAATTGGGGAAAACCGCAAAGATCGATCTCGATCGAGATCTTAAATGTTGCGGATGGGGAATGGGGGAGGGACGGCTGGATCGCCCCGCATAATTCCTTTTTTCATGTTCTATATAGGTCAGGGATAGTCGGCTTGGGGCTGATCCTGGGCTTCTTTTCCCTGTTGGGGCGAATGATCAGAGACGTTTTAAAAAGGAATGACCTGGCTTTGCATTTGCTGCTGACCGTTTTGATCTATTGGCTGGTGGTCGCTAATTTCTCGGTATTTCTTGAGCTTCCCTTTCATGCGATCCCGTTTTGGGCTTTATTCGGTTTTATCCTGGCTTATGGGCATACACACACATCAATTTACGATCAAAAATTATGAACTTTAAAAAAGAAAAAATAGATCTCCTTTTCGTGTTGGATTCGTTCATTTTCATTCTTGTTCTGATCGGCTCTTTCTTTTATACCGTGAAGCGTTCTGATTTTGCGGAAATTTCTATCCAGTTGCCTTTTTTGACTTTTCCTATATTTATCGGAGAGATACTGTTGGGTGTTTGCCTGATGCTCCTGCTAATCAAATGGATCATGTCGCCCCCCCAGTTCAAATCTGTGCAAATTTTTCTCTTCGGGTTTTATGTTATATGGATCTTGGGAAGGGCGCTGCCGGGTTATTTTTCTTACGGCCCCTACGCCTTAAGGAATGCCGCCTTGTTCTATTATCCATTCTTTGCTTTGATAGGTTATTGTGTTCACCGTAAGGAGTTCTTTAATCAGGTCACGATCATTCTTCTTCTTCTTTCGATCATTCTCACCGGGATATTGAAATCTTATTTCGGCTACTTTGTCATGGCCTATTATCTGGTCTATTGGATCTTAGTCTTTAATCTTGAGAATAAATGGCTGAGATATTCGGCGATGGCCCTTTTTTTCGTCCTCTTCCCGTTGAATATTCTGTTCATTGATGGCCGTGCCTTTGCGGTGGGGGCATTTATAGCCATCTTGTATCTCATCTTCATGTTCTTTTTTGTTTTTTCCCATTTTTCTCTTAAGCAGAAGACGGCAGGGGCGCTTTTATTGATCTTTATTTTTTCGCTGTTTTGTTTCAAATCCCTGGGGGAGAAGAAGCTTCGATCGATAGCCGCTTTAAACACACTGTTGGAAGAGTTCAAACAAAGCGATGTCATTGTTCAAAGGAACAAAAAGGTTTTTGTCCGGCGTGAAATACCGGTCCAGCTTTACAATCAAAATATCAGGAAAGACCAGGAAATGATCCGGCAGACGGTGGTAAGAAATATTGACGAATATATGGATAGGCAGCTTTCCGTCATGAATGCCGGGATGACCAACCCTCCTGAGATCAACCGAAAGGTCGCGAGCGCAGATCCTGTCAAGAAAGAGTCGATGGCGGCAGAAAATAAAAGCGTTGTGATAGAGCAGGCGGTAGATGCCTTTCAAGAAATTTCAAAGAATGCCCTAGAGGAACACAAAGGTTTGATGCTTCAGGAGTCTCAAAAATGGCTGTCCGCTCCTCCCGCGCGGTCGGTCTTTGTGGAAAGGATAACGGCCGTATCCGAGGCCCAAGAACAAAAGCTCTATCAGGAGAAAGAAAGAATCCTGAATGAAATTAAACAGTCCCATAAATTAAGCCGGATGGAAAGCAATGTGCTGGAAGCGCGGGTCGATGAAACCGCAGAAAAGATCAGCCGGGGCTTTGACGCTCAGGGGCAGGTCATACTCAATAATGTGAATTTAGGGGGGGATCGAGGTTTAGCCACGGACCATGGGAATACCCTTTTTCGGTTATTTATATGGCGGGATATGCTGGAAGAATTATCGCAGGATCATAATTGGGTCTGGGGTATTAATTGGGGGCTGCCGCTACGTCCCATCTCTATCGAGATCCTTCTTACGGCGCGAGGGGAATGGGAACGTGATGGATGGATAACACCGCATAATTCCTTCCTGCATTTGCTCTATCGCGGAGGGATCGTTGGGATGGCTATCATCGTTATGATATTTGCCGGGTTAATATATATGATCATCCAATTCGTCCGGCTTAAGTCCCTGACCGGTATTTTGTTAACCGGGGGTTTCATCTATTGGCTTACCATAATGAATTTTTTGGTTTTCTTAGAGCTGCCTTATCATGCGATCCCGTTTTGGCTGTTATTCGGGATGACGCTGGCGTATTGTCAGGACCTAAAACTTAAAAGAGGAGATCAACGTGAATTGGCGCGATAAAAAAGTCTTAGTCACCGGTGGGGAAGGCTTTATCGGAAGTCACCTCGTTGAGAGGCTGATCAAAGAAGGGTCCGATGTCCGGGCCTTTGTTTTTTACAATTCTTTTAATAATTGGGGTTGGATCGACAGCCTTCCTAAAAACATAAAAGAGAAAATAGACGTTTTTTGCGGCGATATCCGGGATCCCAATGGTGTTTTAAAAGCCATGGAAGATCGAACCATTGTTTTTCATTTGGCGGCCTTGATCGGGATCCCTTTCAGCTACCATTCTCCGGATAGTTATGTGGATACGAACGTTAAAGGCACGCTGAATATTTTACAAGCGGCCAAACGCCTTAAGACCGAAAAGATCCTTCATACCTCAACCAGTGAGGTGTACGGGACCGCGCAATATGCGCCTATCGATGAAAAACACCCCATCAATCCTCAGTCCCCTTATGCGGCGACAAAGTCCGCGGCGGATAGCCTCGCACTCTCGTTCTATCGTTCGTTTGATCTACCTGTCTCTGTGTTAAGGCCGTTTAATACCTTTGGGCCGCGTCAATCGGCCCGGGCCATTATTCCGACCATCATTTCACAGATCTGCGCCGGCAAGAAAACTATTGAGTTGGGGAACATTCAGGCGACCAGGGATCTAAATTATGTCGAAAACACGGTCGACGCCTATATCAAATTAGCCGAGACCGATGCGGCGTTGGGAGAGGTCTTTAACATCGGCAGCGGCATGGAGATCACCATCAGTCAGTTGGCTGCCCTGATCGCCCGGGTGATGGGGGTGAAGGTCAAGATCAAGCAGGACAAGAAAAGATTGAGGCCAGCGAAAAGCGAGGTTGAAAGGCTTCTCTGCGACGCTTCTAAAATAAAAAAAGTGTGCGGATGGAAGGAGATGGTCTCCCTGGAAAAGGGTTTGGAAAAGACATGCGCCTGGTTTAAAGACAATAGCGATCGTTACAAAGCGGATATTTATAATGTTTAAATAAGATACGGTTATCAGGAGAACAGGATAGCAGGGGGCAGAGCATCAGAAAATCAGGATATCGGTAAACACCTGATGCCCTGATGAACTGATATCCTCCCTCCTGGTGTCCTGATAACCCAATTTCCTTTAATACGAGATGAAAATACTCATTGCCCATAATTATTACCGTCAGCCCGGCGGCGAGGACTCTGTCTTAAGGTCAGAGGTGGCCTTGCTTAAGGAAATGGGGCATGAGGTCTATGTCCTGGAGAGAAGCAATACTGAGCTCAATTCTTATGATATTTTAAAAAAACTGCAATTTTTGTTTTCCGTTCTTTGGTCGTCGCGGTCTTACAATGATGTCAAAAGGATCATCCGTGAATTCAAACCGGATGTGGCCCATTTCCATAATCTTTTTTTTATGCTCACTCCGTCGGTTTATATCGCCTGCAAAGAGGAAAAGGTCCCGGTCGTGCAAAGCCTGCACAATTTCCGGCTCCTTTGCGCTAACGGGCTTTATTTCAGGAACAATAAACCCTGTGAGGAATGCAGCCCGCGTTCTTTTTGGCCGGGGATCAAGTACCGGTGTTATTACAATTCTTATTCGATAACCGCCGTAGTCGCCGGGATCCTTTCCTACCACTGGAGAAGGCGAACCTGGAACAAATGGGTCGATTGTTTTATCACCTCAAGCGAGTTCAGCCGGCAGAAGTTCGTCAACGCGGGCTTACCGGCGGATAAGATCATCGTTAAACCTAATTTTGTCGCTTCTGAACAAAAAAGAACACAGCAGGAGGGAACGTATGCGCTGTATGTGGGGCGGTTAAGCGAAGAAAAGGGGGTCAGGGTCCTTGTGCAGGCCTGGCAAAACCTTCCGAATATTCCGCTGAAGATCATGGGGGACGGGCCTTTGGGTGAGGAATTGAAGTCTTTTATCCGGGCGAAGAACATCACCAATGTCGAATTCCTCGGATATACGACCACCGTTGAGTATCAAAAATATATGCAAGGCGCCAAATTCATGATCATGCCGACCCTCTGCTATGAGAATTTTCCGCGGGTCATCGCGGAGGCCTTTTCGTATGGGATCCCGGTTGTGGCGAGCCGTATCGGCAGCATCGGCGAGATCGTCAAGGACAGAGAAACCGGCGTGCTTTTTAATTCCGCCGATGCCGATGACTTGGCGGAAAAAGTGCGCTGGGTGTGCCAGCAAAATGGGGAATTAAACCGCATGAGCCAAAAGGCAAAACAGGTTTATACTGAAAAATATTCCGCAACGCCCAATTATGGGCAGCTGATGGCCAGCTATGCGAATGCGGCAAAAAATGCCTCTGTCTCCAATGTTCCCAGCGGCGGCAGCACGTGGTTTTCTTTTTGGGCCGGCCTTTCTACTTTTGATTTTTCTCATGGTTTTAAAAGGTACAGTAAAAATACGGCTTATTTATTGTTGGAGAAGGTCATGCGGATCCTTATTTCGATGGTCGTGTGGGCTTTTGTGGCGAGGCATTTGGGAGCAGAGCATTTTGGGATATTTAATTTTGCCTTAAGTTTTGTCTTTTTGTTCAAAGTCATTGCTGATCTGGGATTGGATGATCTTGTGGTCCGGGAATTGGTCAAGAATGAGAAGCGGAAAGATGAGATCCTGGGCACGAGTTTTATGCTGAAGCTGATCGGGTCTACTCTGGCGATCATCACGATCGTCCTGGTCACAAAGTTCCTGTCGGTAGATGCGGAAACTAAACTGGCGGTCATCATCATATCCCTGCGGCTCATCTTTCAATCCTTCAGCGTCATAGATTTTTATTTTCAATCTAAGGTTTTGTCTAAATTTGTGGTCTTTTCCCAGATCCTCGGGCTGACGGCGATCGCGATCCTTTGCCCGATCTTCGTATTCCTGAAATTACCGCTGATCTATTTTGTCTATGTTATCGTGCTGGAAAGCGTGCTGAATGCCCTTGGCCTGGCCGTCTTTTATGCCTGGCAGCGCAACAACCTATTTCAATGGAAATTTAATTTTGATCTGTGTAAGTCGTTGTTCAAGGATGTTTGGCCGTTACTGGTGTCCGGGATCGCCGTTTCTATTTATATGCGTATCGATCAGATCATGATCAAGCATATGATGGATGCGACATCCGTCGGTTATTATGCAGCGGCCGTGCGGATCAGCGAAGCCTTCTTTTTTATCCCGGTGATCATCAGCACCTCGCTTTTTCCAACGATCGTCAGCACAAAATTAAATGATGAGAAATTATTTTATGAAAAACTGCAGGCATTATTCGCCATCCTTTTCTGGGTGGCTTTATTTTTATCCGTGGCGTTGAGCTTGTTGTCTCAGCCGATCATTTTATTGTTGTATGGAGAGGAATACCTGCCGGCGGCCGCGGTCTTGGCGATCCATATCTGGTCTAGTATATTCATTTTTATCGGGGACGGCCGGTATAAATGGTCGGTCAGCGAGAATCTGCAGATATATACGATGTACTACACCTTGACCGGTGCCGTGACGAATATCGTTTTAAACCTTCTCTTGATCCCAGCGATGGGAATTAAGGGGGCCGCGATCGCCACGGTGATCGCGCAGTTCGTGGCCTGCGTCTTAAGCAGTGCGTTTTCTCGGAAGACACGCAAGATCTTCTTTTTACAGCTTAAATCATTCAGCTCTTTGCCGCTTTCGCTGAAATTTATCATGAAGGAAATTTAAGAGGGTTTTATTTATGTGCGGTATTGCCGGTTTTGTTGATTTTTCTTCAGCGACTACATCTCAAGATAGCCTCCTTAAAATGCAGAAGGCTCTTTCTCATCGGGGCCCGGATGATTGCGGGAACTTTTATGCGCCGCCGGTCGGATTGTGCCATACCCGGTTGTCGATCATTGATCTATCAGCCAAGGCCCATCAGCCGATGGCCCACGATGAATGGGTGCTTGTTTATAACGGGGAGATCTATAATTTTCAGGAGATGCGGGAAGATCTGATCCGGCGGGGGCACACCTTTGGATCTTCTTCCGACACAGAAGTGGTCCTTTCCGCTTATAAAGAATGGAAAGAAAAGGCCATCGAACGTTTTAACGGGATGTTCGCCTTTGCTCTTTTTAACCGGGAATCAAACCGGCTGATCCTCGCCAGGGACAGATTAGGGGTCAAGCCGCTGTATTATTATTTTGATGGGGAGCATTTTATCTTCGCCTCAGAGATCAAGGCGATCCAGCAGAGCCCGTTCTTTAAGAAGGACATCTCGCATGAGGCCTTAAAGGACTATCTGCATTTTGGATATGTCACGGGCCAGCAGACAATATGGAAAAATTGCTATCGCCTTCTGCCGGGACAGTATATGGCCGTGGATCGATCGGCAAAAACGGTAGAGATAAAGAATTATTTTGAAGTGAATTTTACGCCGGATCATTCGCTTGGCTTTTCAGGGTCCAAGAAAACCCTGAAGTCGATCCTGATCGATGAATTTAAACAGAGCACCGTAAGCGATGTCCCCATCGGCGTGTGCATCAGCGGCGGGGTTGATTCGAATGTGCTGATAAGCCTTTTATCAAAGGAGTTAGGGTTTAAATTAAAAACCTACTCATTGTCCAGCAAGGAAGCGGTTTACGATGAGAATAAGCAGGCGACAGCCATTGCGCAATATCTGCAAACGGACCATACCAATTTAGAATTGGACCCGGTGATATACCGCGGGCTTTTTTTAGAAACCGTGGCACATTACGATGAACCGATCGATGACCCGAACTTTCTTTCTTACCGCGTGATCGCCAGGCAGGCCAAAGAGGATGGCATCAAGGTGCTGCTTTCCGGTTTAGGCGGGGATGAGTTATTTTTGGGTTATCCGATGGTATTTTTGCGGGATAAAATGCGTTTGGTCTTCACGATCCCGCGTGTTTTGCGCCACAGTATCCCGCGATCGGTCTCGCAGTTCTCTAATTATTTTTATAAAGGCATGCACCTGGCCC
>MHFY01000135.1:15834-21387 GCA_001805375.1 Omnitrophica WOR_2 bacterium GWA2_47_8
GCCTTCGGCCAGTTATATCGAGAAGATCATGAAGGGGGACATGTTGTGCTTCCTGCCGGCGGATGGGCTGTATATCTCCGATGTCAGTTCCATGGCGGAAGGGGTTGAAATGCGCGTGCCTTATCTGAACAATAAGGTGGTTGATTTTGCCCTCAAGGTCCCGGTTTCCGTGAAATGCCACAAAGGCGTTTTAAAGTCCTTACTAAGGGCCATTGAAGCGGAATATATTCCTCAACAGATGCTGTTCAAGGGGAAACGTGGGTTTAATCCTTTTAAAAAGGCCTCCTGGATGACGAAATATTTTAAGGACATGGCGGGCGAGTACTTGTCTTCTGATCACCTGAAGGCCCAGGGGTTATTTGATGATAAGGCTTATCAGGAGATGACGGATTCGGTGAAGGCGGGCCAAGTCAATATTTATAACAAAGTCTGGAACATGTTTATTTTTCAGGTTTGGGCCCAGAGCCATCTTTAGACCTATGAGTAAAGACATAAAAATAACGGTGATCTCAAACTTTTGCGCGCATTACCGGAAGAATATTTATGAGAGGTTAGCGCAGGTGTATGCGGCGCGGTTTATCTTCTTTTCCGACGGTAAGGATACCTATTGGGAGTCGAAGAACAGGATCGATTTGGGGGATTTTGAAGGCGAATACCTGAAAGGGTTTTGGTTGACCAAAAAAGTGCGGATCACCCCGGACTTGATCCCCAAGCTTTTAAAAGATGACAGCGATGTTATTATCAAGGACATCACGGGACGGTTCGCGCTGCCGGTGACATTCCTGATCACCAAGATCAAAAAAGTCCCCTTTATCTTATGGACCGGGGTTTGGCAGCATCCGAAAACATTTTTTCATACCTTGACGTTCCCTTTGATGAAATGGATCTATCAGGGGTCTGACGCGGTGTGTGTCTATGGCACGCATGTCAAGGAGTACCTGAGTTCCTTAGGGGTCGATCCTAAAAAAATGTTCATTGCCGCGCAGGCCGTGGATAACGCAAAATTTTCCAGGGACGTGCCGTTGGAAGAAAAGCAACAGCTCAAAGCTAAGCTGAACATCGGAACACGAAAGGTTATCCTGTTCGTCGGGCAGATGGAAGTTAGAAAGGGGATCTATTACCTGATCGATGCGGTGGAAAAATTGGACGCGGAGAAGGTTGCCGTGATCTTGCTGGGGAACGGAAGCCATCTGGAAGATGTGAAAAGGATCGTTGAGCAGAGGAACATGAAGCAGGTCATCTTTCTCGATTATGTGGATAACAATGACCTTTACCGCTACTATTCCATCGCGGATATTTTTGTTCTGCCCTCTATCACCACGGCAAATTTTAAAGAACCTTGGGGACTGGTGGTAAATGAAGCGATGAATCAAGGCTGCCCCATTGTAACCACTACGGCGGTGGGGGCCGCGGCAGGGGGTTTGGTGAAGGACGGGGTGAATGGATACGTTGTCCCGGAAAAGGATCCCGGGCGGCTTTTTCAGGCTCTGGATAATATTTTAACGGATGATGATCTGTCTCAAAGTATGCGTAACCGGTCTAAAGACATGATCAAGAATTGGACGGATGAAGAGCGATTAGATGGTATTGTACAGGCTGTTTCTTTCAGCCTGCAACTGAAAAGAGCGGGGGAAATGGTAACAAAAGATGAGGTGGTGCGGCATGGATGAAAAAGATATATCCGTTATTATCCCTTGTACGCGTTTGGAATTAGCCCGTGCGGCCATACACTCTTTATTGCCTCAACTGAAGCCTTTTGACCACGAGATCATCGTCGTTGGTAAAGATAAGCAGGCGATAAAAGATGACTTTAAGGATGACAACGTCATGGTTGTTAATACGCCCGATGTCCCATCGCCTTCCCGGGCCCGTAACTTAGGAGCGATCGAAGCGCGGGGAAAGGTATTGATATTTGTGGATGATGATTGTGAAGCCCTCCCCGGATTGGTTGAGAATTATATGGAAAAGCTGTCGGACGCCAAGGTCGGTGTGGTCACTCCTAAAATTATTGGAAAATCCAATAAATTCTTTGCCCAATGCCTGGACTACGGGAATTTTTACAGCCAGATAGGCGACCAGGAAAAGGCATTGACCTCGATAAAATGCAGTTCCGCCATACGGAGAGAACTTTTTGCGAAAGTGGGCGGCTTGGATGAAAAGATCGTTGTCCAGGAGGATGTGGATCTCGCGCGCCGGATCGGGGACCTGGGGTTAGAGGTAAGGTATTTCCCGCGGGCGGTTTTACATCACAACCATGGCCGGGATTCTTTTAGAAAATTAATGAGATATAATTTCAATTACGGGCAGCTGTCCGGATTGAATGTCGCGATAAAGCATAAAGAAGGATTTAAGGATAAAGTCAAAGTTCTGGCCAAAAAGTTTTATATCATCTCTTTTCTCCCATTCTCTCTCTGGTCGACGTATATCGCGGTTAAGGAGTTGGCTGGTCTGTCTAAGGGAGCGCTCATTTATACACCATTTATTTTTTTGTCCAACTTAAGTTACCAGGTCGGTGTCTTAAAATGGTCAATAACACAGAGGCGATCGAAAATGAAAAAAACGAATTGGATTAGCGCATTTTTAAAGTGGCTCAAGGTCATCACAAAGAAACATGAAACACCGCCGTTCTTGATCTTTTCCGTCACCAGCACCTGTGATCTAAGGTGCCATCATTGTTTTTACTGGCAGAAGATCGATGGCCATACCAAGGACCTGGATATGCCGAGGATCAAGCGTCTCACGGAAGAGCTGGGGCCGGTCTATGGGTTGTTGATCACCGGCGGCGAACCGTACCTGCGCAAAGATCTGCCGGAAATTTTAGAATTGTTCTGCAAAAATAACGGGACCAAAAGGATCTCCCTGCCCACCAACGGGCACGTTCCGGACCTGGTCCATCGGAAGACAAAAGAAATTTTATCCAAGATCGGCGACACGCTTTTAGAGGTCCAATTATCCATCGATGGCCTTCAGGAAGCGCATAATGAAATGCGGGCGGTCAATGACAGTTTTCAGAAGCTCATGGAGACCTACGAGATCTTTAAAGAATTAAAGAAGGACGCGAAGAATTTGAAATTAAATGTCGCGATCACCGTCAACACCAAGAACATCGACGAGTTGCCTGAACTGCGAAACCATATCAGGAACAATATGAAGGCCGTGGACAGCGTGTATTGGGGTTTCTTCAGAGGCGAGACACGAAAGAATAATATCTTTCTTCCGGATGGGAAGACCTTGGGCGGTCTGCATGAATTAAATAATTCGTTTAGGACAGGCTTTGTCCCATCGTTCCTTAATGATCTATTTTTTCGCATCAAGATCAAGACCCTGCAAAAGGGGACCCAGGTGGTCGGGTGTGCCGCCGGAGAATTGATCGGGGTCATCGATAACGACGGTGATGTCCGTGCCTGTGAGCTGCTTAAGTCCGTGGGGAATATCAAGGACAAATCTTTTAAGGCCGTATGGCACAGCCCTGAGGCAAAGAAGATGAAGCAGAGCATCAAAAATAAAGAATGCCACTGCACGCATGAATGTTTTTTGGCGCCCAGCGTTATTTACAGCCCCATGAATTGTTTTAAAATTATACCGGAGATATTTAGTTCACTAAAAGATACCTGCTTCGGGCTTAAGAAACAAAGAACAGAACGCATCGAACAACGGGAAACTGTCAGTGTATGAAGATCTTGATCTGTCATAATCTTTACCAGGGGCGGGGCGGGGAAGAAGAGGCCCTGTACAAAGAAAAGGCCATGCTGGAAAAAAATGGCCACCAGGTCATTCTGTACAGCCGTGACAGCCAAGAACTTGATACCTTTGATCTTTGGCAGAAAATAAAGGCATTCTGCAATTCAGTTTTTTCTTTTGAAACGTACAAAAGTTTAAAAGAGGTCATTGTGAAGGAAAAACCTGATGTGGCGCATGTGCATAATGTTTTCCCTCTGCTCTCGCCGTCGGTTTTTTATGTCCTTAAGGATATGAATGTCCCCATCGTGCAGACCTTGCATAATTACCGCTATATGTGTGCGAATGGATTGTTTTTAACCAACAACGGTCAGGTCTGCGAACGCTGCAAAACCGGCAGCTTCTTTAATGCGGTTTTATTTAAATGCTACCGTAACAGGTATTGGCAGTCCTTGGTGATGGCCACGATCCTTTTCATTCACCGTCGGTTAAAGACGTTTTCCTCGAAAGTTGATTATTTTATCGCCCCCAGTAAATTTATCAGAAATAAAATGATCGAATCCAAGGCCATCCCTGGGGAAAATATTATTGTAAAACCTTATGTCGTGGATTCTTCTATTACCTTGCAAGGGTCGTCCAATGGAAACAACGGTTATGCGGTTTACTTGGGACGCTTGTCCCAGGAAAAAGGGGTTTTTACCTTACTGAAGGCCTGGAAGAATATCCAAGGCGCGTCCCTTAAAATTATAGGTGAGGGTATTTTGGATGAACAGCTTAAAAATTTTGTGCTGAAAGAAGATATCAAAAACGTTGAATTTTTGGGGTATATCGAAGGTGAGCAAAAGTATAAAATCATGAAACAGGCGGCGTTTCTTATCGTTCCATCGGAATGGTATGAAAATATGCCGAACGTCATTTTGGAGGGTTTTGCCTGCGGGATCCCGATCATCGCGTCGCGTTTTGGGGCCTTGGAGGAGATGGTGGACGACGGCGGGAACGGACTGCTGTTCACAAAAGGCGACAGCGAGGATCTAAAAAATAAAATGGAATATTTATTTAAGAATCCCGAGATCCGAAAACGGATGAGCCAGCGCGCCCGGCAAAGCGCTGATACGACCTATGGCGTGGAAAGCAATTATCAGCAGCTCATGGCGATCTATAAAAAGGCTATCGAAAAAAGGCTGCCCGCCTAACGGGACAAAAGGTCACTATGCAGACCATCCGCAATCTTGCCAAAAAAGTTTTAAGCCCATCCGCCCAGAATCTGGTGAAAAAGAAACTGCACCAGGCCGGTTTATATACCTGGGCCACGAAAAGTTATGAGGTGTGGCTGATCCTTCAGAATTTATTGTATTTGACCCGCCCGCAGGCTTTGGTTGAATTCGGGGCCGGGCGAAGCACAAACTATCTGGCCGAATATGCCGCGAAATTTTCCGCCACGCTTGTTTCTTTTGAGCAGAACCTGCCCTTTTGCCGCAAGGTGAATACCTGTTTAAAGTTGTCTTTTCTTCCGTCGGATGCGGTCAAATACGCGCCGATCAAGAAGGATTGGTATGATCTGGATGTGGTTAAAAAGCACCTTTCTGAGCTTCAGGATATTGACTTTTTATTTTTAGACGGCCCGGTCGGGTTTGATGAAGAAAACCGCGGAAGCCAGAAATTTTATACCGAAGTGGTGCCGTATCTTAAAAAGCTTAAACTTGTTGTGATCGATGATGTTCAATACAAAGAATGTGACGAGCAGGCAAATTTTCTGGTCAAGAAATTCAACATGAAACGATACGATGTCGGTTATAACCAGACCAACACGATCGCCTTCCTGCTTGCCGATCATTTATCTCAAGATATCCATAAATTGCCAGCCCACTTACTAGC
>MHFY01000135.1:21427-22352 GCA_001805375.1 Omnitrophica WOR_2 bacterium GWA2_47_8
GATTTCTGGCAGTTACCAGCAAGGGCGAAATACACACCGATATCCTGCCGGAGAAGGCCCAATTGCTTTTAGCCCACCGCCGGGTTTCCATCATTGACCTGTCGAAAGCCGGGCATCAGCCGATGCCTGATCACGATAAACAACTTTGGATCGTCTACAACGGCGAAATTTATAATTACCGCGAGCTGCGGAAAGAACTGGAAATAGGCGGATATCATTTTCAAAGCCAGACCGACACGGAAGTCATCCTCGCCGCGTACGAAAAATGGGGCAATGGCTGTGTGCATAAATTTAACGGCATGTGGGCGTTTGTCATTTATGATCGGCGAAGAAATGTGATCTTCGCCTCCCGCGACCGATCCGGCGTCAAACCGCTGTACTATTTTTATAATAAAGAAAAGTTCGCCTTTGCCTCGGAGATCAAGGCCCTGTTGTCGCTTCCGTTCATCCCGAAAGAGATCAACCGCGCCGCGGTCTTTGATTTCTTAGCCCTGGAATTGGAAGAACAGGAGGAGGAAGGTTTCATTAGGTCCATCTTCGAGCTCCCGCCGGCGCATTGTTTTGAGCTTGATTTAAATACCGGGGATTTCCGTAAATGGAGATATTACCAGTTAAAGTTTGAAGATGCCTGGGAAAAGGTGAATGACCAGAAGCTGAAGGTTTATTTAAGCGATATCAAAGAGTTGATCATTAACGCTATCAAGTTAAGGCTGCGTTCCGATGTGGCCGTCGGAAGCAGTTTAAGCGGGGGGATCGACAGTTCCAGCATCGTGTGCGTCATCAATGACCTTTTGAGAAAAGAAAAGATCCAGCAGATCGGAGATGTGCAAAAGACCTTTTCCGCCTGTTATAACGACAGCCTGATCGATGAAAGCCGGTGGGCGAAATTGATCGTGGACCAAACCAAGACGGCCTGGCATAGGAC
>MHFY01000136.1:0-477 GCA_001805375.1 Omnitrophica WOR_2 bacterium GWA2_47_8
ATTCGTGAAATAAATGTTTCCCGAACCCTGTGCGCTCGATCTTCCGTAAAAATTGCTTCGGCACAATGGCATCGGTATCGATATTGACCCGGTCGACCGGCGCCACAACGCCTGTATGTTTGGTAAATGGATTCATAAAATGGTTTAAAGTGTTATGTGTTAAGTGTCATGGCCAGCAATATAGCACATGACACATAAAACTTGACACTATTTTAAAAATTTTCGAATGTCTGAAATTTTTCCTTCCAGCGCAGCAATGGCCGCCATCTGCGGGCTCATCAAATGTGTCCGGCCGCCCGGCCCTTGCCGGCCTTCAAAATTACGATTGCTGGAAGACGCGCAGCGTTCGCCTTTTTTCAATTGGTCATCGTTCATCCCAAGGCACATGGAACATCCCGCGAAACGCCATTCAAATCCGGCAGCGCTGAAAATTTTATCCAATCCTTCTTTTTCCGCTTGCCGACGGACCCGGCCGGA
>MHFY01000136.1:595-1723 GCA_001805375.1 Omnitrophica WOR_2 bacterium GWA2_47_8
ATCACAATGGAATTTATCGGCGTGCTGGGTTTTAAATCCATATACGCAAGAGCATTTCTAGCTGCCGTCCGCATAACCGGATCAATAAAACTATCCGGATCAGGAACTTTATCTTCGACCGACGCTACCTGCCCCGGACTCGTTCCCCAGGTGACTTGCGGCTTGATATCTTCGGCCTTGATGTTTATGACTTTATCAAACTTTGCACCTTTATCGCTGGGTAAATTTTTCCAGTACGCGACAGCCAAATCCCAGTCTTTGCCTTTCGGCGCAAAATCCCGGCCTTTAATATAGACAAATGTTATTTCATCCGGCGCGATCATCCCGGCGCGGGCGCCGGCTTCAATGCTCATGTTACAGATCGTCATCCGCGCTTCCATAGACAACGCACGGATCGCGCTTCCCGCGTATTCAATGACATAGCCGGTGGCGCCGGCGGTCCCGATCTGTCCGATGATATATAAAATGATATCTTTTGAAGTAATGCCAAAACCTAATTTCCCTTCAATATTGATCAGCATGGTCTTGGCTTTGTTCTGTTGTAAGGTTTGGGTGGCTAAGACATGTTCCACCTCAGACGTCCCGATACCAAAAGCCAGCGCGCCAAATGCGCCATGTGTCGCGGTATGCGAATCCCCGCAGACTATGACCATACCCGGCTGCGTCAAACCCATTTCTGGGCCGATAACGTGCACAATGCCCTGGTCTTTGTGTGAAAAATCATACAGAGTAACGCCGAATTCTTTGCAATTCTTTACCAGCGTTTCCATTTGGATGCGGGAAGTCTCCTCAACCAGCGACCATTCTTTGGTGCGGGTCGAAACATTATGGTCCATGGTGGCAAAGGTCTTCTGCGGGCATCGGACATGGCGCTTGGTCAGGCGCAGCCCTTCAAAGGCCTGCGGGCTCGTAACCTCATGCACCAGATGCAGATCCACATAGATCAGCGAAGTTTCGGCCTTGCTTTCTTTGACCAAATGGTCGTCCCAAATTTTTTCGTACATTGTTTTTGGCATAAGCAAACCTTTTAAAATTTTCCTAAGATTTCAAGTATATCATTTTCTAGTCGAGGTTCAAACGGAAATTACTTGGCGAGCTTGCGCAGGACCGTCTGCAGAATACCGCCGT
>MHFY01000136.1:1734-11666 GCA_001805375.1 Omnitrophica WOR_2 bacterium GWA2_47_8
TCAACTTCCACCGGCGTATCCAAACGTCAGGTCACGGTAAATTCCTTTTTCGAGCCATCATTAGGATTTTTGGCAACAACGTTAATGTCCTGGCGGGGTTTTATATTCTGATCGATCCCGATAAAATAAAAAATTTCATTTCCTTTGATACCTAACGTTTCAACTGACTCCCCCTCTTTAAACTGCAAAGGCACAACACCCATGCCGGCCAAATTACTGCGATGGATACGCTCATAACTTTGCGCAATGACCGCGCGGGCGCCTAAAAGATTTGTCCCTTTCGCGGCCCAGTCGCGGCTGGAGCCGGTTCCGTATTCCTTCCCGGCTAAAACGACCAATGGCGTCCCCTCTTTTTTATACAATTGCGCGGCATCATAAATGCTCAATTTTTGATTTGTCGGAAAATGAATTGTCGCTGAACCTTCGGTTCCCGGTGCAATTAAATTTCGCAGGCGGATATTCGTAAACGTCCCGCGCGTCATCACGCGGTCATTTCCTCGCCGGGCACCGTAACTGTTAAAATCAGCCTTTTGCACACCCAATTCTTTCAAATATTTTCCTGCCGGGCTGTTTTCGCTGATATCCCCGGCCGGAGATATATGATCCGTTGTGATGGAATCGCCCACCATGACCAAAACCCGAGCGCCTTTGATCTCTTGGATCGTCCCAGGCTGCAGTTTCATATCGCCGAAATACGGTGGCTCTTGAATATATGTGCTCGCATCCTTCCAATCGTAAAGATCCGACTTCGTGAGAGAAATAGCGTTCCAATTCTTGTTCCCTTTGGTCACATTCTTGTAACGCTCGCGAAAGGCCTTTGCGGTGACGACCTTGGAAACGATCTTATTGATCTCCTGCTGGGCTGGCCAAATATCTTTCAGGAAAACATCTTTTCCTGTCTTATCTTTTCCCAGCGGTTCGGTCGTTAGATCAATATCCACCGTCCCCGCTAACGCATAGGCAACGACCAACGGCGGGCTGGCTAAATAATTCGCCCGCGTTAAGGGGTTAATACGCCCCTCGAAATTGCGGTTACCGCTTAAGACACTCGCCGCCACCAAGTCGCTGCTTTGGATCGCCTTGGCCACATTCTCAGGCAAGGGGCCGCTATTTCCAATACATGTGGTACAGCCGTAACCCACAATGTTAAATCCTAAACTTTCCAAATACGTCATCAGGCCGGCATTCTTTAAATACTCCGTCACCACCTGCGAACCAGGCGCAAAACTTGTCTTCACAAATCCTTTTACAGTTAAACCGCGTTTAACCGCATTTCGCGCCAGCAGTGCGGCTCCGACAAGGACCGATGGATTGGATGTGTTGGTGCAACTCGTGATTGCGCTGATGACAACTGAGCCGTGCTTGATCTCTAATTTTTGTCCGTTTTGAACAACCGCGGATTTATTCACATCGCTTTGCGCCAAACCAAAACCCCGGTCTTTGACCGGTGCGGTGAGCGATTGCTCAAAATTTTGTTTTACATTCTGCAGGGACACCCGGTCCTGCGGACGTTTCGGGCCGGCGAGGCTCGGCTCCACCGTCTTTAGATCCATGATCAGGGTTTCCGTAAATTCCGGTTCCGGGCCTTTCCCGGAATAAAACATCCCCTGTTCTTTATAATACCGCTCGATCAGATCGATCTCGGCCGCACTGCGCCCGGTCGTTTTATAATAGCACAGCGTTTCATCATCGATCGGGAACAACCCGATCGTGGCCCCGTATTCCGGTGCCATGTTGGAGATCGTCGCGCGATCCGGCAGGCTCAAATATTTCAACCCATCACCGAAAAATTCGACGAATTTATCCACGACACCTTTTTTGCGCAAGATCTGCGTAATCGTTAAGACCAGGTCGGTTGCTGTCACGCCTTCGCGCAATTTTCCGGTCAACTTAAACCCGACAACCTCCGGCATCAGCATGTACATGGGTTCCCCCAACATGACCGCCTCGGCCTCGATCCCGCCCACACCCCATCCCACGATCCCCAAACCGTTGATCATCGTCGTATGGCTGTCCGTCCCCACCAGGCTGTCCGGGTAGGCGATGATTTCCTTGCCGATCTTTTTCGTCAGGACACCTTTGGCTAGATATTCCAAATTCACCTGGTGCACGATACCGGTTGCCGGCGGGACAACCCGAAAATTCTGAAAGGCATGCTGGCCCCATTTCAAGAATTCATAACGCTCTTGATTGCGCTGAAATTCTTTTTCCACATTCAGTCCCAACGCCTTTGAAGAGCCAAACGCGTCAACCTGAACCGAATGATCGATCACCAGGTCGCATTGGACTTGCGGGTTGATCTTTTTGTAATCGCCGCCCAAGCGTTTCATGGCAGATCGCATCGCCGCCAAATCGACCACGCACGGCACACCGGTAAAATCCTGCAGGATCACCCGTCCGGGCTTGAACGCGATCTCGATCTTTTCAGCTGCTTTCGGCGACCACTGTGAAAGTTTTTTGATGTCATCGAACGTGATCTGATAGCCATCGCAGTTACGCATGGCACTTTCTAAAAGGATCTTAATGGAAAACGGCAGACGACTGGGATCCGGCAACCCGAGTTTCGTGATCTTCTTCAGTTGATAAGCAGTTACTGTGCCAGATTTTGTTTTGATCTTCCCGCTCAGCGCTTTTTGATCTTTTGCTGTAACCATTGCATCTCCTTAAATTATGATGAGAAACGTATTATATAACCCAAGAAAAGCCTTGCAAAACAAATTTTTTCAAATTATTATGTTACTAAATACTAATATATTATATGAGAGTTGCTATCCTAAATCCTTCGTTCGGGGAAGATTTCGTAAGAGTCGCCCGATGGTCCGCCAAATCCCGCGGACGTGTCCAACGCCACCCCGAGTATCTTTTAACCGCTGCCCAAGTCCTTATCAATGCCGGACATGATGTTATCTTTGTTGAAGCAGCCGCACGCAATTTCACCCCTGAACAATCCTATAAGGTCGTTGAAGCTTTTAAACCTGAACTTCTGGTCATTCATGCCACGACCCCCTCTATTTACAATGACCTGGAACAGGCCAAGACCATTAAGGACCGAACCCATTGCAAGGTCGCTTTTGTCGGTCAGCATGCGAGCGCTGAACCACAGAATACCTTGGAGATCGGCCGCGGCACGGTTGATTATGTTTTACGGCATGAATATGATTATTCATTACGCGATTTAGCAAAAGGCGTTGATTTGCCTCAGATTAAAGGCATGAGCTGGACTGACGGGACTAATATTATTCATAATCCAGACCATGAAGCCATCAATGTCGAGGAACTTCCCTTTCCCGCCTGGCAGTTGATCCAACCGGAATGGTATCCTGACGGCGGCAAAAAATTTCCATTTCTAACACTCATCTCCGGACGCGGCTGCAACAATGCCTGCACCTTCTGCCGCGATCCGCAATTGATGTACGGATATAAATTGCGAAACCGCAGCGCTAACAGCGTGGTCAGCGAGATGGAATACGACCTTAAGGTCCATCCGCAGATCCGCGAGATCATGATCGAGACCGATACTTTTGCTGCGGATAACGCGCACGTCACTGAAGTTTGTAACGAAATTATAAAGCGCGGCATTAACAAAAAAATTTCCTGGTCGTGCAATATGCGCGTTAATACGGATCTGGATGTGCTTCCGCTTATGCGCGAATCCGGCTGCCGGATGCTGATGACCGGTTTTGAATTTGGCTATGATGAGGGCCTGCGCGCGATCCGCAAAGGCGGGGTCAATGTGGACATGGCCCGGGAATACGCCCATACGGCCCATGAATTAGGGTTCACTATCCACGGCTGCTTTATGATCGGCGCTCCGGGCGAGACGAAGACAACCGCCCGCAAGACCATTGAATTCGCGAAATCCTTACCCTTGGATACGGTCCAGATCACCGGTGTCGCCGCATATCCCGGCACATCACTTTACAAATGGGCCAAAGAGAATAATTTTCTTTTAGCCAACGATTGGCGCGAATGGCTGACCGCGCAAAAGGAACAACGCACACTTTTAAATTATCCGCAGCTTTCCAGCAAAGAGATCGATGAATTTATCGATACAGGCTTAAAAGAATTTTATTTGCGCCCCAAGCAGATGTGGCAGATGCTGATCTCCATCCGCAGCCTGGGCGACCTCTTGCGCAAATTACACGGCTTAAAGGCCTTCGCTGATTATTTCGCAAAAAAATTCATGCGCTATTTTCAAAAGACGAACACGTACGCATATCAGGCTAAATAAATTATAAATGCTCAATTGACAGAATTTTGTTGTTGTGATAAATTTTTAGGGAATAGAAAAACAACTTAATAGGAGGTTAGTCCAATGGCTCACGTGGTTACAGAACCCTGCATTAAATGCCGTTATACAGATTGTGTTACGGTTTGTCCCGTTGATTGTTTTCATGAAGATGCTGAAATGCTCGTCATCGACCCCGATGTCTGTATCGATTGCGGGGCATGCATTCCCGAATGTCCTGTCCAGGCCATCTACACCGAAGATGATGTCCCAGAGAAATGGAAAAGCTTTGTCGCCTTGAATAAACAAAAATCAAAGGCGCTCCCCACGATCACCGAGAAGAAAGAGCCGTTGGCTAAGGATAGGCCGGCATAACTATCCTTAAAGTAAAATCATGGCGGAAACAGCCGATCATTATAAGAACGTCCCTAATCTGCCGCCCAAGATCACCGATAAGAAAAAAAAGCCGAAACTAGTCGCTGTCGTTGATGAAGATAATTGCACGGGTTGTCAGGTTTGTGTCACTTTCTGTCCGGTCAATTGCATCGCGCCCGTCCCCAAGACCAAGTACAATGTCCCCACCCCTCCTGTCCAGATCAAATTTAACGAGTGTATCGGTTGTTCCGTCTGCGCGCGCGTCTGCACAAAACTGACCTGGGATGCCATCGAAATGCTGCCGATCGCTGAATTTGAAACGAAGTATAAGATCGAATTAACCGATGAGAAGACCCCGCCGTACGGAATCCCGAAAACAAAATAAAATTTTCATTACGAGGCCCCCGTTATGTGGTTTTTCATGAACACCTGCTATATTTCCAGTCTTTTAACTTTTATCGTCCTTATTATTGGTTTTCTACAGAGCATATTTCATTTTAAGGTCTTTGAGGCCAACCATGTCACGTTCACGATATTGGCCAGCATGATTTATCTCTTTACAGAAACATTGATCATTTTCTTTTTTGTCGGCACCGGCACCAGCGTTAAAGAATTCACCCAGGAAAAGAAATTAAAACTTGATTATTACAAAACATCCCTTAATATAAAAAGGCGTATTTACCCGCCCCAGCTGCTGAATATCTTATTTATGATGATCTTATTCATCCTGGTTGGGGCCGTTGACACACAGCGCGTCCCTGCGTGGGGTTATCATGTTTACTATGTTTTTTGTCTGGCGCATTTTCTCCACGTTAAAAAGATCCAGCATTTTGGTTTCAGGGAAAATACTTTTAATATCTTAGCCATGTCGGGCGTTCCTGCGCCGCGGTAAGCATGTATTATATTGCGAAATTAGCACAGGCCTGCGGGTTGACGATCTTGATCATTGAATTCATGCGAAAATTCCCGCAGCTGATGGACATGAGAGTATTCGGCGCCGGGATCCTGCTATTTGTGTTCGGCTGGATCATCCTGACATTCTTGGTCAAGCGGGGATAAAATGACAATAAAAACGATCTTTAAATTCGATACGGGAAAAGACGGGTTTGAAAAAATGATCCTGGTCCTGATCTTGACGGCGATCGCAGTTTTAGCGATTGGGATTTACTTTTTGTGGAAAAACTTTCCCTTAAGACAAGGTTGACCTGATGAGTCAAGTAATAGAAAAATTAAAAATCAAGTGGGGCATCAACCGCACCATCGATGTTTTCTTGATCATGCTGGTCTTTTCTTTGGCTGGCTTGAATGTGACGTTCTGCCGCAAACCGATCTTTCACATCCTAAGGATTGATCAAATACATCTTTTCTGGGTCCAAGTATTCTTTTATATTTTACTTATTTTTCCCATATACCAAATTTCGCTGTTGTTATATGGATTTCTCTTCGGGCAGTTCGGTTTTTTTTGGGAAAAACAGAAAAAACTGACGAGATTCCTCTTAAAATCCATCCTTAAAACACGTACAGCATCAAATAAATAAGCACGCCTGTTATCGACACATACACCCAGACCGGATAAAGCCAACGGGTGATTCGCATGTGTTTGACATAGTTTCCCTTGAGCGCATGCCAGACCGCTCTAAGACTGAGCGGAACAATGATGGCCGCCAGGGGGGTGTGGGTCAGCAAGATCGAGAAATAAATGAACCGCAGGACCCCTTCCCCGCGATACCGCGTCACACCTGGGACTAAAACGTGATAAGTCACATACGAACATAAAAATAACGCGGAAGAAAGCAGCGCCAGCAGCATGTATCGCCGATGCGTGTCCCGGTCCTTTCGCTTAATGGCTAACCAGCCCAGGAAAAGGAAAAAACCGGCCAGGGCATTTAAACTGGCGTTAAGGGCGGGCAGCTGACTTATCATGCGTCCTCTTCTCTTTTAAAAGTGCGGCTGTATCAAAAAATAATTTTTCGACATCCTTCTTTTGCGTTCCGCTATAAAAGCCTCGGATAACCCCTTTTTCATCGACCAGGATAAATTTATCGCTGTGGAAAACCGGCTCTTTCATATCCCCCAACTTAAAACTGCTGACCGCCAGGGCTTGAATGTCTTCTCTCTGCCCCGTTAAAAAATGCCAGGATTTATTGTTGTTCACAGCCCATTTTTCGGCAAAAGTTTTTAAAACTTCAGGGGTGTCAAATTCCGGATTAACGGAAATAGAAGCGAACATAACATCCTTTTCCAATAAGTACGATCGCTGCAAGCTTGCCATGTTCTTGGTCATCAGCGGGCAAATGCTTCCGCAGGTCGTGAATACAAAATCCGCAATCCATATTTTTCCCTTAAAATCATTTAAAGAAACATCCGTTCCCTCCTGGTTAAGCAGTCTAAAATCTTGCACGGACCAGAATGTCGGCAACGGCTGATTTTTTATCCCTTTGGGAAAGAAAAAAACCGAAAAGAAGCAAAAACCCAATGCGGCTGCTCCTCCTACAATTAAGATAAGGACACGTTTATTCATAGGAATCTAAAAGGAAGAATCAAAAATAATTAAAAGAAGCAATACGGGCAAGTAGAATACCGTTGCCTTAAGAAGCTGTTTCGCCGATCCATCGGTTTTTGTCCGGACAAAATAAAGACTCGTCATGAGCAGGAGGATGCCGGCACTCAGCGTTCCCCAGAAATAGATCTTTCCCGTCATATTGAAAAAAACCGGAAGCAGCGAACATGGGATCAGTAGAATAGAAAACAACATGACCTGAAAGAATGTTCTTTTTCCGTCGGGCTCGATCACGGGGAGCATTTTAAAACCCCCCAGCCGGTAATCCTCCCTGAACATCCAGGCAATGGCAAAAAAGTGCGGATGCTGCCAGATAAAAAGGATAAAAAATAATACCCAGGCGCCCACCGATAATTCCCCGGTCGCGGCAACCCAGCCCCCCATCGGCGGCAAGGCTCCGGGGATCGCACCAAGGGAGGTATTGAGCCAGCTGATCCGCTTTAACGGTGTGTAAACCAGGACATAAAGAAAGGTCGACAAAAGGCTTAAAAAGGATGTCAAAAGATCGATCTTGTAGTACAGCACAAAGACACCGATAAGCACACAGATAACCCCTAAAAGCAAGGCATTGTTCGCGGCGATCCGACCGGTCGGGAGAGGCCGGTTTCTTGTCCGCTTCATCTTGCTGTCGATATCCCGTTCCAAATAGTGGTTCAAAATTGAAGCCCCACCGCACACAAAGGCAACGCCAAGAAGAAGGAATAAAAACTTGCCCCATTCAAATTTTCCGTTTGCTCCTAAAATATACCCGAAGCTGGTCGTAACAAGGACCGACATTAATATCCTGGGTTTTGCCAATTCAAGATAGCAATCTAATAGAGGCTTACGCATATTAAGCCAAGGCCTTTCTGGTCTCGGATAATGTTAACGGCACGGCACGTAGCAGGATCAAAACACTCAACCCTAAGATCGCTGCACCGATCGCCACGTGCAGGGTCGTCAGGTAAGGGTTTTTAGCTGTTAAAATGACCATCGCGCCGAGCGCTATTTGAAGAACAACTAAAAAATCCAACAGATAAAATAAACTTGTAATCTGCCGTTCTCTCGCACAATGCATAAAGACCAGCCTGTTTAAAATGACACCTAAAATCAAAATCAGGCACGCCCCTAACCGGTGCACGAAATGGATCACCACCTGCCCCATAACAACCGGGTCTAAATTCATGAGGAAACGTTTTTCATTGATATCCGTAAGCATCGACGAATCGAAGGTCGGGAGCCACCTCCCTCCCATCATTGGAAAATCTGGGATAGCCAATCCCGACGCGGTATGGCGCATCACAGCACCCACGATCAATTGGCAATAGATCAATCCTGCAAAGAGAAGTAAGAATTTCAACATATTTTTAGAAGAAGCCGACGGATTTATTACTTCCCGCTGCGTTCGTTCCAGTGATTGGCTGTAAGCCAAAATGATCGTTAAAATAAAAAATGTCTGTGCCAAGACCCCGTGCGCGACCGAGACCAGGTCAGGCAAAAAGAGCAGGACCGTGATCCCTCCTAAAACCCCCTGAAGGATCACAGCGGCCAACGCCGACCAGGCAAGCCACTTCACCCATTGCTTTTGCTCCCACACGGCCACCAGAACAGTAAAAATAAGCGTCAAAAAACCCACGGTCGCCGCGATCATCCGATGGCCGTGCTCGTAAAAAACACCGCCCACCATCGGCGGGAACAAACTTCCGTATGATAACGGCCAGTCCGGGACCGCCAAACCTGAACCCGTACTGGTCACCAAACCGCCTGCAAAGATCAGAAAAAGCGTTGAAAAACAAAGGAGCTTTGAAAACCGTCTTAGGATCAAGGGTTTTGTTGCTGGGGGGACACTGCCGGAGAGTAATGGTAAATTATTGCCAAAAGTCATCGCCACTTCCGCCTTCCTGCGAAGCATTTGAAGCGGCTTGCTGGTCTAGCCAGGCATTAAAACCTTCTTCATCATGGACTTTCAAGAAGCCTTTCATGCGGTAATGGCCTAAACCGCATAATTGAGCGCAGGCGATCTCAAAATCCCCAGTTTTTGTCGGTATAAACCAAACAGGAATGCTCATCCCGGGGATAATATCCTGCGTGACGCGCATAACGGGTACTTTAAAGCTGTGAATGACATCCTTGGTCGAAAGATATATATACGCCGGGTGTCCTATCGGTAAATGCAGCTGGTTGATGGTCAGGATATCATCCTTGGCCGCCGGATCGGAATTATCCAAACCGACCGGGTTAGACTGTTGATCAATAAACTTTGGATCGGTCCGGCCAAAGATCCCGTCTTTCCCCGGATAATGGATGTTCCACGCAAACTGCTCCGCAACGATCCTAACTTTGATGAGATCGGTCCTGTTCGGAAGCGCGTTGACCTGCTTGGCCCAAAACGGGATCGAGAAGCCGACCAGCAAGACAACTTCAAAGACCGCGACCGCAACTTCAATAACGCTGGAAACATGGCTGTGGGTCCCGTGATAGTTTGCTTTTGGGTTGGCGCGGCGGTTGAATTTTACCAAAGCGATGAAAAAATAGATCCCCCAGCCGACAAAAAGAATAATGGCCAAAAAATGCAGCAGATAGATCATAATGTCGATCTCATGACCGTGAGCCGATGCATTTTCCGGCAAGAAAAATAATTTGCGAAGATCCATAAACTCTCCCTACCTGCCCGCAGGCAGGCAAACAACTCCCATTAACCGGCCGATTTGGACCGCTTGTTGAATGTAACAATGAATGTTGCAAACAAAACTAAAATCGCCAGAATAATACCCAAGAGTACAAATATCC
>MHFY01000136.1:11696-13896 GCA_001805375.1 Omnitrophica WOR_2 bacterium GWA2_47_8
TAAAATTTTTTTCATTTTTTTGAGAAAGTTCGATCCGTACACGATCAGCCCGATCCCCGCGCCGATCGCAGCGATCGCAGCAACGAGATAGCCAGCCTGGGCATTCTGCCGATATGCCAAAAACGCCCAAACACTGAAACCCAAGGTGATCGCGATCGAACAACAAATGAAAATAATATGAAAGATCTTCAGTGACATATTAGTGGTGCGCTCCATTTACCGGTGCAGTCTCTGTCTGCAGCATCGTTGTTCCAAAAAGATGGTCCTTTTGGCCAGAAACGATCAAACCCATCATCCCGGCAAAAAAGATCACGGTCATAACAAGGACAATATAGATCAAGCGCTGCTCGGAAATAAGGTGCATAAAGTAGCAGGCCACCAAAGAGCCCTTGATGGTCGCCACGCACAAAGCCACGATAATGGCCCCGGTCAAGTTCAAATGCAGGTAACTGACCGCAACCGTAATGAGGGTCAAACCCAAAAGACTTATCCCAACGACCAGATACCCCTTTACTTCCTTCTGTATATCATGCGTATGGTCTGACATTTTTATCCTTTCACAGTAAGTATAATACAGGAAAAAGAAAAATCCAGACAAGGTCCACAAAGTGCCAATAAAGACCGGCCACTTCAATACGGTTCGTGAACTGCTCAGGATTCGAGAACCATAGTTTGCTTCCGGGCCCCCAAAAATAACTATTAACGATGATCCCGCCGATAACGTGGATGGCGTGCAAGCCGGTCAAAGTAAAATAGATCGCCATGTAGGTACTTGTCCGCGGGAACAGATCATGCGAAAATTTCGCGTTATATTCAAAGGCCTTGACGACCAGGAAGGTCAAGGCCAAAAGGATGGTCAACCCCAGATACAGCTTAAATTTCTTCAGGTCCTTCATTTTCAAAGATGCCCAAGCAAAAACCATTGTCATGCTGGACGTGATGAGGACAAAGGTGTTAAATGTGCCTATCGGCACCGACAATATGGTTGAGCCAAGCGGCCAGTTGGACGATCCGACACGCAAAACGACATACGAAGAAAATAGCGCACCGAAAAGCATGACTTCCGAAGCCAAAAACAGCCAGATGCCCATTTTGGCGTTATACAAACCGGTATCGGCGCGCGTTTTAGTCAAATAGGGAACACTTAAAGACATGTCACTCATCCTTTGTTATATGACGTGTTCTTGATTTTGCGGGGTAAAATCTTTGGTCGCGTCCGGGACGCTGTACTCATAAGGCCCACGGTAAGCGATCGGTTCTTTCAGGAAATTCCCATGGCCCGGAGGTGTTGGTGTGGCCCATTCGAAAGTCGTGGCCTCCCACGGATTATCATTTGCCTTCGGCCCTTTGAACAAACTCCACAATAAATTTATAATAAAGGGGATTTGCGCAAGTGCCAAAGTCCAAGCGGCCATGGACATGACCACATTAAGAGGCAACACACCCTGTGCGTGAGCATACTGCGCGCCGCCATCATACAAGCGACGTGAGACACCCGCCAGCCCTTGGATCATCATCGGCATAAAAATAAAATTCATACAAACAAGCGACGGCCAAAAATGGATCTGCCCCAGAGTTTCGTTCATTTTGCGCCCAGTGACCTTTGGGAACCAATAATAGATCCCGGCAAACAAGGCAAAGATTGTTCCCGGCGCTACGACGTAATGAAAGTGGCCAATTACATAGTATGTGTCGTGCAGGTGTATATCCGGTGTGTTCAAGCCTAACGGTAATCCCGTCAATCCGCCGATCCCAAACATCGGTAAAAAGGCTAAAGCAAACAGCATCGGAGTATTGAACCGGATCGACCCGCCCCAAAGGGATAAAAACAGACAGGTTAAAATGATAACAGAAGGAATGGAAATGATCATCGTTGTCGCCTGGAAGAAGGCGCTGATAACGGTGCCCATACCGGTCAAATACATGTGATGAGCCCAAACAATGAACGAAATAAACCCTAAAAATAACACCGAATACACCATGGATTTATATCCCCACAGCGGTTTCCGGGTGTTATTGGCAATGATCTCCGCAACGATACCCATGGCCGGCAAGATCAAAACGTAAACTTCCGGATGGGCCAAAAACCAGAATAAATGTTGCCACAACAGGACATTCCCTCCCCCGCTGATTTCGAGGGGTTTCCCGCTGACCACAAGCCCACTGGGCATAAAAAAGCTTGTATGCGCAACACGGTCCA
>MHFY01000136.1:14037-14374 GCA_001805375.1 Omnitrophica WOR_2 bacterium GWA2_47_8
AATTGACCGCGCCCAACAATGAGGATGTGATCAAAAATATCATTCCGATGATCCACATCGTCTGTCCGACGGTCGCGATATTCGCCAGCGGCGAATAAGATGTCCAGCCGGAATTGGCCGCACCGCCCGGGGCCACGAAACTGGATAGCATCACCACCCCACCGACAAAAAATGACCAGTAACTGGCCATATTTAATTTCGGGAAGGCCATATCCACGGCACCGATCTGCAACGGCACGATATAATTTCCAAAAGCACCCACAGCCAAGGGAACGATCCCCATGAACACCATGATCGTCCCATGCATGGCTCCGAGTTGATTATAAAATTCCGGGAG
>MHFY01000136.1:14390-29616 GCA_001805375.1 Omnitrophica WOR_2 bacterium GWA2_47_8
CCAAACATCCTTCACGTGAGGTATCGGCTCCCCTGGATAGGCCAGCTGCCAGCGCATCAACATCATCAGCCAAAACCCGAAGAATAAAAAACATAGGGCGGTGATGCCGTATTGCAGTCCGATGACCTTATGGTCGGTGGCAAAAATATACTTTCGCCAGAAACTTAATTCGTGTGAATCCTGATGGTGGGACTCTCCGTGGTGATCCTTATGCGGCGCGGTACTCATAAAAATTATTTAGCTTCAGCTTTTTCGGGCTTCGTAAATTTAAAATTTATGTCTTTTGTTTCGCCTTCGGCAATAGTGATGCTTTGCGCCTGTGTTCCCAATTTTTCGTGCCAGGCCTCGATCTCATACGTGCCCGCAGGTAAATTTGCGATATTAAATTTTCCATCCTTTGCTGTGGTGCTAAAGTACGGGTGTGCCATGACCATGACCCAGGCCCCCATCCATGGATGCACGTCACATTTGAATGGGATCATTTCCTCTTTATCAAAGACCTTCTCTGTTTCTGCTCTAAATTTAGGCATGGCCAGATTGAATTCACCGTTAACTTTAGCCAGCGCATGGACATTATGAAGCGTCCCGTCTGGGTTCAAAATTTTAATAGCTTGGCCTTTCAAGACACCCAAAACATGAGGCGTATACCTGCACCCTTCCTGGTCCAAAACAGCGGCCTCAGCAGGCGCCGGGTACTCTTTTTGCGCTAAACCGCTCTTGACATAGACAAACACATTGGCCATGGTGTTGCCGTCCCCCAAAACAAGCGTTTCAGGGTAGACCGGCTCTTTATGCTTTGTTAAGCAGATCGGATCGGCGTCCATCTTTATTTCTTTAAAAGTTGGGACAGTGCCTTCATAATTAACGGTCCCGGTTAAGGTGGCTGCATTTGCCTGCCAGGCAAACATCAAAGCCGCTAACGTTACGAACGTTATTTGCGAATGTTGACTTTTCATCTCTTTCTCCTTTTTAAAACCATATAATGACGATGTTTTAAACTACTACACACTTTTATTTTTGTCAAGCTGCGAATTTATATTTTTCAAGCCATGGATACGAAAGTTCTCGCATCAGGTCCTAAACTTATCGTATTTCAACCCGATATGGTGTTTAAAACTCTTTAAACTCGATGGGTCAAACCCCTTAAACTCTGCGCCGCAGCGGTAACACACCGCCATGCTGGGGATCTTTCTATATATAAGCCAATCGATGAGGGAAAAAACCGGCAGGCTTAAGCCGTAGGTCCAAGGGACAAGCCCGATTCCAACCAACATGATCAGGCAGCCCACCCCCTGGTTAAAATCTTTTTGCTGGTAAAACTGCCGGCAGCCGCACACCGGACAATTTTGCAGGATTTCGTTAATCGTTTTAACTTCGCCCCAGTGTACGGAACAATGAGGGCAGCTTAAAAGGGATACGTCTTTCAGCTCAATTTCCGAGAATTTTTTACATTGCTCACAATGTCGGCCGATTGTAAACATCACAAGGCAATACCAAATTGGATGAGATAATATTTATAGGTGATGTCGCCGATCAGCACGGAGCATAATAAGGCGTACAGGATCCCAGTGGCGGATTGCGTATTTTTAACCGAAAGCGTGTCTAAAACAAAATAAATCCCGAAAAGCGGGAAAAATGTGCCGAAAAATAAAGCCAGCCAAATAAAGAACCCCTCCGTTGTAAGGCTGAATTTATACAGCGGGACCATTTCGCCCAAGTAGGCGGTCTTTACCGTAAAAAGCAATACACCGTCGGCCAAAAACCGAGCAACCAAAAAAAGACCAAAGACATAAACCGCCCGCTTTAAATAATGGATCGGCAAACCATGAACATTCAAATACCAGTGCCCTAAATTCATCGCATAAAGACAGCTGCTGAAGATAAACCCTCCTAAAATACTTAAAAAAATCGCCGCTGACCCAACGCCCTTCCCTATAATGTCTTCCATCGATATTGCAAAAATGGATAAACCTGTCAGGCACACCAACGCAACCCAAAAGACATTAGGGGATTCTTTTTTCCAACTTACAAAGGTGAGCATTAAAAGTGCCGTGGCCCAACCCGCCAACAACATCTTTAAAGGATCCTCCATGTTGGTGGATATCAAAAACACGGCTAAAACACCCGCAACCAGCGCAGGAAGCCCCAAATGGAAGCGATGGAAATTTTGCTTTAACGGGTCTTTAAAATTTATCCAAAAACACAGCGGATAGATCGCAACAAAAAGTAAAAGACTCAAAATAGTGATTTTGGATAACATGGCGGACGAACGGATCGTTGTACTTAGGGACCTTTTGGTTTTTCGGTACGAGAAGATTCCTCGCTTGATGGAGGCGTAGAAACAGCACCTGCGGCAGTTGCGGGTTCTTCTTTGGATCCTTTGAGAGATTTTTCAGGTTTGGGCGCTTCCGTTGGCGCTGTCGTCAATGTCATTAAGTAGTTTTTCAAAGCTTCTATCTGGGCATTTTCATCCCCGTTCAAGATATCTTCCGGCCCGGACTGGTCAAAAGATTGTGGATCATAAAAGTTAGGCATTTTAGTTCCGGGAAGGAGCACCTGGGGATCCTTGATCCATTCCTTAAGCCATTTCGGTTTAAGGCGCTTTTTGATCAAAGCAAAATCCGGGGCCCAGTTTTCCGCTGATCCGCCGGGCATCTGATCGCCGACAATGTGGCACTTCGCACAGCCGAAGTAATCATTGGAAAAAAGTTTTTGTCCGGCTGCCAATTCTTCCGCCGTTGTTTTAATATCTATTAATTCCGAGAATGGGATTTCCTGATCATCCAAAGCGCTGAAATATCTAAGCAAGGCGTTTAAGTGAACAACGTTAAATTTATACGTAGGCATCCTCACCTTAAGCCAGGGGCGGATCGTGGTGGGCTCATGCAGAAATTCAAATAACCATTGGGCCTGGACTTTTTTCCCTTCCCCGATAAGGTTCGGAGGGCTAAAACTTGTGACCACCGCCGTGGCATCGCCTTCCGTCATATCATTATATTTAACCAACCAATCTGCGACACTCGACTGGATCCCTCCGCCCTCACCATCGATCAAGTGGCAGGCCTGGCAATTAAATTGACGGATAACTTCCTGGCCTTCCTCAATATATTTATTCCGGGATGTTTTGGGTTTTAATTTTGAGTCGCCCGGCTTATCGCTGACAAAACCCAAAATGGCGGTTGTCACCGCCTCGATCTCCTCAGCGCTAAGATCAAAATTGGGCATGCGCAATTTTTCATCGGCTGTCTTTATCTTACCTTGATCGAAAATACGGGGATCTTTCAATTTTTGGGTGAACCAAGCATGATTGGAACGCTCAATATTGCTAAATCCAAAATCGAGTTTATCCGTCGGCTTGCTTCCCTCTTCGGTTAAGTCCGTGCCGATAGGTTTCGCAAGTTCAAATCCATTGATATCATGGCAGGAATAACACCCGTAGTGGGCAACGAGTTTTTCCCCGGCAAAATTTAACTTGTCATCTAAGTTCATTTTAAACAGCTTGGCATTTGCTTGGGCTTCCGTTTCGGATTTTAAAAGAAATTCTCTACCGATCGTAGCGATCATCGCTTCATCAACCGCAGGGATCGGCTTGGACATAAACTCGCTATTCTTATCTTTAGCTAAATAGGCGGCGGCATCCGCTGCTTCTTGGTCACTTAACCGCAAATTCGGCATGCGTGTCTGAGGATGATAACGGTGCGGGTCTTTAAGCCAATTATAGATCCACTCCTTATTTGTCTTTGATCCCAAACCAATGAGGCTGGGGCCCTGCTCCTTCATCAATGTCTGGCGCGTGGTTTTTTCTCCAGTCGGTGATGGGTCGATCTTGTGACAGGCAAAACAGCCGGCAGAAGCAATGATCGCTTCTCCCTTTTGTGCATCTCCCGTGGAAGGCACGCCATCCAATTGAAACTCTTTGCCTTGATTGAACAGGTAATGCACCATGGCGTGGATTTCCTGCTGGCCTCGTTTGATCGATTGCGGATCACTGTTATTGCTCTGATTATAAAAAGAAGGCATCCAGGTGTTGTGGCGGAAAGATTTCGGATCCGAGATCCAGCGATAAACCCAGTCCTTATCAAGTTTTGCGGTAATGTGCGTTAGATCCGGGCCGGGCTTCGGCCAATTCTTATATTTATCAATCGCATGACAAGAGTAACAGCCGGCCCGTTCGATGACATTAAGCCCTAAGCTTAATTTTTTTGCCCCCTTGATCGGGCTTTCCCCGGAGTGGCACTTAAAACAGCCGGCCTCCACATAAGGCATGGGATACATCGGCGTTTCCCAATGATGATATTCCTGCCAACCGTACTTTTTTTCCCATTCTTTCCGCTGTTCTTCTGATGAGGGAGTATGCACTGCGGACGTAAAATCCGTTCCCCGGCCCCGGCCCTGATGGCAGACCGTACAGCCGAAATCTTCCAGCGGATGCGCGGACTCATTTCCGACAAACAATTCCAGCTGCGGATGAGTGCGATACGGATGCGGGGCATTTTTGTAATCCGGATTATTGATCCCTAAATGGCAGGTGGTGCAGCGGTCCACTTTCGGGACCTGCATAAAATTTACATCATCGGTGAGGTCCTTAAGCACGATCTGTTCGATTTTATAATTGGGATTGGCAAAATCAATGACCGGCAGATCACGTACAAACTCGGCGGTTAAATTCGCCGGGGACATTTCACCAGGGTCGATCTTTTTTAATTTACGCTGAAGAATAAAACTCTGCATCTCCAGCGCTTTTTTCTTGCGGTCCAACTCGGCAAGGCCTTTGCCGCACTCGGTAACCGGGCGGGATTCTTCAAGGATACGGCTCTCTAACGCTTCGCTGTCTTTACTTAATTTCTTGACCTGCTGTGTTAATCCGTCAAATCGCTGTTTTAATGCTTCCACGGCGGTATTCTTCGGCCCGGCTTCCGCCGGGTGAAGAGCTTCCTCATACCCAAAACGGGCCGCGTCCAATTCCGCCCGGGCAATTTTCAGCCGGTGCTTTAGAAGTTCATCTTCCGCCTGTGATTTTTTTAATTTCTTATCCAGCTCCGCAAACTGGGAACATTGGGCATTAAAAACCTTTTGCGCCTCGGCAATGTCCCCCTCCAGCTTCACATAGGCTTCATCCTTTATCAGCCGGTTGCTTTCCTTATCGAATTTGACGCGGGTCTTTTCGATCTCCAGCTGCCGAAATTCCTTCTGATAATCCTTCCATTTACGGGAATAATCATCCGCGAACATCAGCACCAGGGCAGCTAAAAGCACCAAGCTCGCTATGGCAAAAAGCCTGTTTAATTTTTCGATATTATAATGACGTTCTTGTGGTTCGGGCATAATTAGTGGTATTCCCTTATCGCGAAAGGCGCTCAAGGGATTAATTTGGCTTCTAACTTGCGTTTCCGCCGAAGGCGGATCCGCCTCTGGAGGACATTGCATTCCGCAAGTTAAGCCTCATTAAATATTAAAAAAGAACTCAGGGATCGCGACGATATACTTGATATTAAAAGCCCAGCGTAAAAACATCTTTATCGGCAAGCCGGCGGCCATCAAAAGCAGGACCGCAAAGATAGCGTATCGAAACCCTCCTAGACGCTGATAAACATCCTTCAATCCTATCCGGGCTAAGACGGCCGGCATGATCCCAAAATAAATGACCAAAATAAAAAATCCCCACATCTCACGCAGCAATATGCTCGCCGGAAGGCTTCGTTTCAGCCACACCATATAGATCAATTCCGAGACATTGACGTTCGTCAGGGCCTCCAATTTATGCGGATCCCAGTACTCGAATGGCCCGAAAAAGTTCCAGTTGGGCCCGCGCAAGAACGTCCCGACAATGATCAAAAACACCCACAGGATCAGCCAGAAGAATAAAAATATCGATACCGCCATTTTTCGATCGCGAAAACTATAATACCCGCTGCCCTTCGGATTATTATCCAGGTACGGGATGCTCATTAAACCTAAAATGATGACGGTCGGGAATACGACCCCGGCCAGCCACGGGTCAAAATAAACCAGCATTTCCTGCAGACCCAAAAAATACCAGGGGGCCTTGGAGGGGTTCGGCGAAACCGTCGGATTCGCCGGCTCTTCCAACGGCGCCTGCAGCATAACCGACCAAACGATCAACAGGGCGGAACAAAAGATCAAGGCAATAAACTCAATGTAGACTAAGTCCGGCCAGACCAAAACTTTTTCCGCGGAATCCTCCGCTTCGTTCGGTTTCTTTCCATCCACAAGCCGTGCGTCATTTTCAAAGGCCTGTTTTAAGCTAAACCACAAGAAGAAGGCCACCAAAAAGATCAAGGCAACAATAGGCACATTATCCGGCTTGGATACGATCTTCCGAAAATTCTCATCGGAAAGCCCAAAAAGAAAGAAAAACAACAATGTCGTAAAAAGAACGATACCGCCCTGCTTTGTCCAAATTTTATTCAGGCGGTATTTTTGGTTAATGGCAAACAACTTCTCGGTGGGAGGAAAAATAAAGAAAAAGATCAAGATAATGAACGGCAGCACGATCTTTGGATCGATGATCAAATTGATTATGTGTTTGATGGCTTCCATATTATGTCGGACCGGAGATCCCGCCGTCTTTTCTGACCCGCCAAAAATGCACGATCATAAAGATCATGATGATGAAAGGAAAACCAATGCAATGTAAAACATAAAACCGCAATAAAGTTGCTTCCCCAACAAAACGTCCGCCCAATAGGGCAAAGCGGGCATCACTGGCCGCGTGGACAAAATTCACATCGCCTATTCCTAATAGTGAGGCACCGGGGCCTGAAGAACCAAAAAACGGCGTCGCCCCGGCCATGTTTGAACCAACGGTAATGGCCCAGATAGCCAACTGATCCCAGGGCAATAAATAACCGGTAAAACTTAACAGCATGGTCAATACCAAAAGAACAACCCCGACCGACCAGTTAAATTCACGCGGTGGCTTGTAAGATCCGGTCATAAAGACACGGAACATATGCAGCCAAACCGTAATGACCATCAAATGCGCCCCCCAGCGGTGGATCTCGCGCATGATCCCTAAGGGTACTTGTTCTTTCAGATCAATGATATCGCCATAGGCATATTCAACCGTGGGGCGGTAATAAAACATGAGTAAAATTCCGGTGACGGTTAAAACAAGGAATACGAAAAAGGACAACCCGCCCATACACCAGGTGTATTTGACCTTCACCGCGTGTTTCGGCAGACGGACCGGATGCAGATGCAGAAAAACACTGTTTAAAACAACCATCATCCGCTGGCGACGTGTGCGCGGCACACCGGTCCTAAAAATCGAACGCCACACGTAATTTTCTTCTAATTTATCGATCAACCGCTTTTTTGGTTCTTCTGACATTTTAAACTCCTCTTACACAATTAAGTACGAATCCGGATCGTTCCATTCCCCTTTTTCCTGCTGAAATTTTTTGGTCTTATCGATAACGATCTGCCCGTCATCGCCTAAGGAGATCTTAAATCGTTCCAACGGCCGCGGGGCCGGCCCTTCAAAATTAATCCCTGTCTTATAAAACCCGCTGCCGTGACACGGGCATTTAAATTTCCCTTCATTGCCTAACCAATTCGGTGTGCAGCCCAAGTGGGTACAGACCGTTGACAGCGCATAAATTTTTTCCGAATCACGAACGATCCAGACGGCATGTTTATCCTTAAACCGTTCTGATACTTCGCCGATGGGATATTCATCCGGATATCCCGCGCGGAAAGATTGTTTGGGCTCAAATAAAACATTGGGGAACATGAACCGCATCATCATCGCACCGTAACCGCCCAAAACAGCCGCAAAGGCTGCCCAGCCCAAGGTCATCCATTTTATAAAGGTCCTGCGATCCATATCCGTGCCATCCGCCGCAGATGCTTCGGGGCGGGTGATAGGTTTTGTGACAATTTGTTTGGAGGCGTGTAATTGTTCGGCTGAGATAACCGGCTTAGGCGGAGGAACTTTGGCTACCGGCTCTGAACTGCCTTGGTTTAGAGCCGGCGGTGTTTCTTTTCTCTCTTCTGGAACATTTGGGGTCGGATTGGGCGTTTGATTATTTTCTGGAACGTCGGACATACAAACCTTTACTTATTCTTAATATTCAAATATTCAAGCGCAACCGCCCGAACTTTCATGTTCGTTTCGCTGCTGGATAATTCTTTAATTTGACTGTTTAATTGAGGATCTTTTAAAAATCTTGCCGCATCAATGGCCGCCAGCATCAAATACATCTGCTCATGCACATCAACTTCAGGGAACTGCTTATAATAATTTCGATTAAGCAGTTTTGCTATAACCTCTTTGCCTGAAGCATCTTTCATTTGTGCGAGAGATATCGCTGAACCCCATTGTACATTGGGTTCGGGATCATTCAAGGCTTTTTTCAAAAATTTAATCGAATTGGGGTCCCCGATACTGCCCAACGCCACAACGGCCCCCGAACGCAGCCGCGCTTGAGGATGATCCAGGTATTTTACCAGATAGTCGACCGCCCTCTTGTCCTGCAGCATACCTAAGGCGTAGATGATCGCATACAAATTATCTTCTTTTTCGCTATCGAGGTCTTTGACCAAAGGTTCAAAGAACTGTGGCTGCTTGGTCCGCCCCATCGCCAAGGCCAAATACTGGCGCACACGGCTATCGTCATGCCTGGATTGCTCAAAGGCGGAGATCATTTCACCGTAGAACCGGCTGTCCGCCGGGATCATCTTGGGGTTAGCTAAGATTTTGGACAATTCAAACGCGGATTGCCACCGTTTGGTTATTCCACCGATCTTGACATTGTTTAAATAATCGTAGGCGGTTTGCTGCTCTTTGGTCAAAAGGTTGACCGCGGCAAACAAAAGCACGCAGAAAACAGCGATCAAAAAGGGAATGATAAAAAAGGAATGGATAATGACACTAAAAAAAGGTTTTTCTTCCTGCTTTTCTGAAGCAGGTGTTTGTTCAGTTAAATTATCCATAGATTAGGTTACGATCAGTTCTTTGATCTTTGATTTTGCTTCTTCTTCAGTTGCGCCAGGAAAAGCCGCATCGACTAAGAGCAAAACATGATGACTGGCGTTGACTTCAAGGACTCCCGCCCCAACTGAAAAAAACAGGTCCTTGTCCGCGGTGACTTTAACGACCCCGGGAAGGATCTTGACGATCATCGGCGCGTGATTGGCCAAAACACCAAACCCCCCATCATATCCGACCGCCGTCAATGCCTGAACTTGGCCTTCGTAGACCTGACCCTCGGGTGTTATGATGGAAAGCGGATAAGTCATTTTTTATTTTAAGGTTTTTGCTTTTTCTAAAACTTCTTCAATACTGCCGACCATGTAAAAGGCCTGCTCCGGGACACTGTCATGTTTTCCTTCCAGGATCTCTTTAAAGGAACGGATCGTATCCTGAAGCTGGACATAGCGCCCTTCTTTACCGGTAAACTGCTGCGCCACATTAAACGGCTGCGATAAAAATTTCTGTAATTTTCTCGCGCGATCGACCACTAAACGGTCCTCTTCTGATAATTCATCCATCCCCAAGATCGCGATGATGTCCTGCAATTCTTTATATTTCTGCAAGGTCTGCTGCACACCGCGGGCCACACGATAATGTTCTTCCCCGACAACGTCCGCCGATAGGATCGTGGATGTGGATGTTAAGGGATCAACCGCCGGATAGATCCCCAACTCGGCAATGGAACGGGACAATTCGGTTGTCGCGTCCAAATGCGCGAAGGTCGCGGCCGGTGCCGGATCGGTATAATCATCCGCCGGAACATAGATCGCCTGAATCGAGGTAATGGATCCGGTTTTTGTGGAGGTAATTCTTTCCTGTAACTCCCCCATGTCTGTTCCTAGGGTGGGTTGATATCCGACCGCTGACGGGATGCGTCCCAACAAAGCAGAAACCTCTGACCCGGCTTGAGTAAAACGGAAAATATTATCCACAAATAACAAAACATCCTGATGCATTTCATCTCTAAAATATTCCGCGACGGTCAAAGCGGAAAGCGCGACACGGGCCCGCGCGCCGGGCGGTTCATTCATTTGTCCAAAAATAAGCGCGGTTTTATCAATAACACCGGATTCCTTCATTTCTCGGTATAACGCGGTTCCTTCTCTCGTACGCTCTCCAACTCCCGCGAAAACAGAATACCCGCCGTGTTCCTTGGCAATATTATGGATCAGCTCTTGAATGATAACTGTTTTCCCGACACCCGCACCACCGAACAACCCGATCTTTCCCCCTTTTCGATACGGCGCCAAAAGATCAACCACTTTAATACCAGTAACCAAGATCGTAGCGGATGTATTTTGATCTGCGAAAACAGGCGCGTTGCGGTGGATCGGCATGCGCTTTTTCGCTTCCACCGGGCCGCCTTCATCAATTGGATCTCCTAAAAGATTTAAAACCCGGCCTAATGTTTTTTCCCCCACCGGCATGCTCATGCCTTCACCGGTATTCAACACGTCCTGCCCGCGCATCAATCCTTCGGTTGAATCCATGGCGATCGTGCGCACCACGTTATCCCCTAAATGTTGCGCCACCTCAAGGGTTAAATTCCATTCCTCATCGTTGATCGCCGGGTTGCTGGCTTTAAGAGCGGTATAGATCGGCGGCAATTCTCCTTCTTCAAAAATGACATCAATGACCGCGCCCAAAACTTGAGATACTTTTCCGTTAGTTTCCTTTTTAGTCATAAAAATTTTCCCTCTCTTTATAAGGTGCACTAGAACACTCGAACACTTGAAGTTACAAGTGCTCTAGGGTCATGTGCTCGTGTGCTCTATTTCAACGCTTCCGCACCGGAAACAATTTCGATCAATTCTTTTGTGATCGATGCCTGTCTGGCCCGATTTCGTAACAGCGTGAATTTACCGATCAAATCCGTGGCATTCTGCGACGCCTTGTCCATCGCGGTCATACGCGCGCCGTGTTCGCCGGCGGAATTTTCCAACAAAGCGTAATAAATTCGAAAATAAAAATATTTTGGGATTAAAAACTTTAACAGTTCTTCTTTTTCTGGTTCAAAGATGTAATGCGCCGACAAAATTTCTTTACTTTCTCCTAAACTCTTCGCGTCAATCGGCAAAATTTTCTCAATTATCGGTGTCTGCGAAAGCGGGTTGTTAAAACGATTATAGGCAATGTGAACCTCATCATATTCACCGGCAACAAAGGCCTTATTTAATTCTACACCTATCTTTTCAGCTTCGATAAAGTTCGGCTTGGCGGTCACGTTTTCATAATGTTTTTTAATGGTCAATCGGCTTTTAAAAAACATAAACCCTTTTTTCCCGCAGAACACCATGTCTACTTTTTGATATTTGGATTTATTTTCATTGATCCACGCCCATACCCGCCGGTTTAAATTATTGTTAAACCCTCCGCAGAGCCCTTTATCCGAGGTGATCACCAAGACTAAAATATTCGTAACCTGCGGACGGACGGTTAAAAGCGGATGCGCGGCGGACTCAACGGAATTGGCCAATCGGCCGATAAAAGCGGTCAATTGCTGCGCGTAGCGTTTGGCATTGGCCTGCAGGCGGTGCGTTTGACGCAATTTACTGGCGGCAACCAGTTTCATGGTACGGGTCATCTTGGCCGTATTTTTCAAACTATGTAGCTTTGTTTTGTATTCTTTCAGACTTGGCATTATTTAAAAGTTCTCTTAAATTCCGTCAGTAATTTATTTAGATCTGTTTTGACGTTATCGGTCAGGGCTTTTTCTTTATTCAGCAGCCGGATAAAATCAGCATACGTAGAATCAAGGGCGTCGTTGAGCTTTGCTTCAAATTCTTTCACCTTTTTAACCGGAACATCATCCAGGTAACCGTTAGCCCCGGCGTAGATCATCACAACTTGTTTCGAAACCGCCAAAGGTTCATGCACGCCTTGTTTAATGACCTCCATCAAGCGCTGGCCGCGATCGAGCTGTTTGCGGGTCGCCACATCCAGGTCACTGGCAAACTGCGCGAAGGCCGCCAACTCACGATACTGGGCCAGATCCAAACGCAGGGTCCCGGCGGTCTGTTTCATGGCCTTGATCTGGGCATCGCCACCGACGCGGGAAACGGAAATCCCGGGATTAATGGCGGGCCGTTGGCCGGCATTGAACAGATCCGCTTCCAAAAAGATCTGCCCGTCAGTGATCGAAATAACATTGGTCGGGATGTACGCCGAAATGTCGCTCGCCTGGGTTTCGATGATCGGAAGCGCGGTCAAGCTCCCCCCGCCTTTTTTCGCGCTCATTTTGGCGGCGCGTTCCAACAGACGGCTGTGCAGATAAAAAATATCCCCCGGATACGCCTCCCGTCCCGGCGGACGGCGCAATAATAAGGACAACTGACGATAGGCCTGGGCTTGCTTGGTCAGATCATCATAAATAATAAGTGCGTGTTTTCCGCTATCCCGATAAAACTCCGCCATCGTACAACCCGTATAAGGGGCGATAAATTGCATCGGGGCGGGGTCAGAGGCTGTCGCGGCGATGATCGTTGTATATTCCATAGCACCGTATTTTTTTAACTTTTCATAAACCTCAACGACGGTAGAACGTTTTTGCCCGATCGCCACATAAAAACAGAAAACATTTTCCCCGCGCTGATTGATGATGGTATCAATGGCCAAAGAAGTTTTACCTGTTTTGCGGTCTCCGATAATTAATTCACGCTGGCCGCGGCCGATGGGTGTTAAGGCATCGATGACTTTAATACCGGTTTGCAGTGGTTCTTTAACGTCTTGCCGGTCAATAATACCCGGCGCCTTGATCTCGATCTTGCGGATTTCCTTGGCATGAATAGGCGCGTTGCCGTCGATAGCGACACCCAAGGCATCCACGATACGGCCCACCAAAGGCTCGCCTACCGGAACAGAGGCGATCTGTTTGGTCCGTTTGACACTATCGCCTTCCTTAACAAATTTATCTTCACCGAAGATCGCCACGCCGACATTATCCTCTTCCAGGTTCATGGCCATACCGCGGATACCGGAGGCGAATTCCACCAGTTCTCCGGCCTGAACAGACGAAAGGCCATATACGCGCGCGATGCCGTCGCTGACGCTTAACACAGTCCCCACTTCATAGGAATGTGATTTGGTTTCAAAATGCTCCAGTTCCTTTCGTAAAATATGCGAGATTTCTGCGGGTTTTAAATCCATAATTGTCCTTTATGCATTGATAATGGTTTGATGGAACCTTTTCAACTGGCTTTTAATCGTAAAATCATAGATCAGATCACCGGCCTGCACTTTAAAGCCCCCCAAAAGGCCCTTATCCTCCTGAGTATGCACAATGATCTCTTTCTGGAAATGTTTTTTCAGCTTCTCTATTATATGCGTGATCTGGCCCTTGGTCATTTCAGCAAAACTGGTGATCTTTATTTCCATGATCCCCTTTTGCCTCAGATATAACTCATGAAAGGCCTGGCAGATCTGCTCTAAATTTTCCAGCCGCTCCTTCTCCACCAGAAAGTTTAGAAAAGAGAACAGGGCCGGATCTAATTTATTGTGAAAAATTTTGCTTAAGATCTCTTTTTTATTTTCCTTCGAAATTATCGGATTCCTTAAATACCGGGTAAATTCTTCGGATTGAAGAACAAGTTCGTGAAGTGACCTTACCTGCTGGTGAATCTTCTCCAGGGTAGAATCTGTTTCCGCGGACTGAAACAAGGCCTTGGCGTAACGTTTTGCTAATTTATAAGTTCTCATTTTCCTGCGGGTCGAATTCTTGAATGAATTTATCAACCAACTTTTTATGCTTCTCTTCGTCTAAAGTTTCATGAATGATCTTGCCGGCTAAAGAAACAGCCAAATGCGCGCTTTCGGTCTTAAGTGACGATCTCGCCCGCTGGGACATGGCCTTGATCTCCTGATTGGCGTTTTGAAGCATGATCTGCGCTTCTTCCCTGGCCTTATGCTCAATGACCTTGGCCGCTTCTACCGCGGCCTGACGGGCGCGGTGAACGATGTCTTTGGCTTCCTCATCCGCTTTTGCGATCAGCTGATTCTTACTTTCGGATATTTCCCTTAATTTTTCTTCAGCCTTTTTGGCGTCATCCAGCGCCCGGCGGATCTTTTCTTCCCGCTGATCTAAGGCCTGCAAGATCGGTTTCCAGGCATATTTATAGAGAACAGCCATCAAGATCCCGAATGTCACCCAGGTCAAAATAACCATGGTCACATCGGGGCTGATAGCGCCCGGTTCGGCGTGGGCGCCGGCTGTTTCAGCCGTATGCCCTACCGTTGCGGTAACTTCTTCACTAGGATTAGCCATTCCGATCTTTATCCTTTAAGTGCCATGAAACAAATAACTGCGGCGAATAACGCGACCCCTTCAATAAGGGCGGCCGTGATAAACACCATGGTTTGGATCTTGTTGTAAGCCTCTGGTTGGCGGGCGATGCCTTCCATCGCGGAAGCGGCTAATTTTCCGATCCCCAACCCGGCTCCCAGGGCAACTAAGCCTGCCCCAAGGGCTGCAAATGTTCCGTGAAATCCTTCCATTGTTTGTCCTTTCGTTAATCGTTTTTTTGGAAAAGTTGCCTAATTATAGCCATCTTCCCTGAACCTGTAAAGTGCGTATTTTTCAAATTTCATCAATGCTGCGGATGATACGTTTGGCCGATGAATATCGCCGACAAAAAGGTAAAAATATATGCCTGTAAGAACGCGATAACGATCTCTAAAAGGTAAATAAACGTGGCCATGAGGACCGCCGGCAAGGCCACCCATCCCAATAAAACAACCAACCCTAAAAGCGCCAAAATGACGATATGGCCCGCCAGCATATTGGCAAAAAGCCGGATCATGAGCGCAAAGGCCTTGATAAACAACCCTAAAAATTCAATAGGCACCAGCATGATCAAGACCGGGGCCGGCACACCATGCGGAATGAGTGTTTTAAAAAATCCCATGACACCATGTTTATATATCGCGCCGAAGATCATGAAACACAAAGTAATAAACGCCATAGCACCGGTAACATTGATATTCGCGGTGGCGGTTGAAAAAACCGGGATCAATCCCATCAAATTTAAACCTAAAATAAAAAAGAAAAAAGTGCAGAACAGCGGGGTCATCTTTTTACCGTCGTCTTCACCCAAGGACGGGATGGAGATGTTATCGCGGATAAAAATAACGAATAATTCCAAGGCGTTGGTGATGCCATGGGGTGCCTCGTCATACTTCTTGCGATACACGCCGCAGAAAAGAAGGATCAAAAAACCCGCGCAGATAAAAAGC
>MHFY01000136.1:29656-39242 GCA_001805375.1 Omnitrophica WOR_2 bacterium GWA2_47_8
TCCAAACTTCATACCCGCAATAAAAGAGCCCTAAAAAAATCCCCACCAATGTAAAAACCTGACTTTCGCCTGCAAGCTTTTCATCAATAATAGAACCCAAAAATGTAAATACGGTCATGCCAACGACCATATTTGTGCCAAGGGATATGGCAGCCCAATTTCGCTTCTCTTTTAAGGGCCCTTCAAGCGGCATAATTATATACAATTATTTCTTTTCGTCAAAACTTAAAACATGATAAACATCTTCCTCCCGCTGGCATTGAAGCAGCCGCCGGATACTGTGCGGAGAGGCTAAAAAATGAGCGATCTGCGAAACGATGTTTAACTGCATCCCGTCGTCATCACGGTCGGTCAATTCAAGGAAAACGATCTGCACTGGTTTGTTGTCGGGGCTATTAAAATCTACCGGATGCCGTAAACGGAAAAAACCCAAGATCGGCACCTTTAAATTCGGAAGCCGTGCGTGGGGGATCGCGACACCATCGCCGATGGCCGTTGTCATCAGCTTTTCGCGTTCCCATATGGCCTCCCGTATCATGTTCTCATCCTGAACAATGTTACGTTCGGCCAGCAAGCTGGCGATATTCGTAATGACCTCTTCTTTCGTTTGCCCGACGACATCCAAAAACACATTTTTCGCGGCAAAAAACTTCGCTAAAGGCCGGCGCATATCCTGAATGGCCCATTTTAGAGTCGGGCCGACGATCAAGGCCGTTAAAATGGAGATAACGACGATCAACGAAAACAATTCATCTGGGAAAACCCCCAATTCCCGTCCGATCAGGGCGATGATAATCCCAGTCGTCCCTTGCGTATTTAATCCGCAGCCGACCGCGAAGGCGTTTCTTTTGCCCATGCCGCCGAGAAGAGCCCCAAGATGCCCGCCCAAAACCTTAAAAAATGACGAAACGATCAAAAGCAGGAACATGTATAACCACTGATCAGCTCCCTGCAGGTACAGCTTCATACCGATCAGCACAAAAAAGATCGGGGCAAACACGCTTAAAATAAGGTCCTGAATGGATTGGCGCATATAAGGCGTGATCCGGTGTGACTCTCCAGCCATGATGCCCGCCACAAAAGCACCAAAGATAACATGCAAGCCGAAGGCATGGGCCAGGGCGCCGTTTAAAAGAGCAAGCGAAAATAAAAGCGATAGGACCGTTGTCGTATTTTCGGTACGGACCCCAAACCAAGTAAAGACCTTATCAACAATGACCCTTCCTAAGGTCAAACAAAAACCAATGTAAAGGATCATTACAATCAACGGTTTAAAAACAGCCGAAAACCCCACGGAGTTATGCACAATAAGCGATAAAACGGTCCCTAAAATAGACCATTCCCAAATTTCCCCCAAAACCCCCGCTGTTAAAATATTCAACCCGACAATGGAGCGCAGGATCTTTAGATCAAAAAGTATTTTGGCAATGACCGGTGTCGCGGCAACCGAAAGGGCCGTGGCCACTAAAAGGTCGACATAAACCGAAGGGATGTTCGGTGGATATTTAGGGTAGGGCAAATATGAAAAATAAACAAAAACAGCTAGAAATGGAAGAACAAACGCCAAAAGGGATGTCAGGATATTCCTTTTTACATGGCGAATCGACGCGCTGACATCGATCTCCAGTCCGGTAATGATCAACAGAAAAAGAATACAAACCCAGGAGATCCCTTCCAGCAGATAATTCGTGACATCGCCTTTCGGGAAAAGAGAACTATAAACAGCCGGGGCAAAACTCCCTAAAACCAGAGGCCCCAAAAAAACCCCGGCCAAAACCTCACCGACCATGACCGGCTGGCCTAATTTAGCGGCAAACTCACCGAAAATCCGCGCTAAAAAAATAATGATCCCTAATTGCAAAACAAACAAAAATATCGTGTGTTCACTTAATCCACCCATAGGCTAGATCTTTGAAACGCGCATTAAACAAAAAATCAAGAATATCAAACTGATCGCCAAAAGCATCCCCGACGGCATAAATTGGTGCGTTTTTAAAAGGCGCATTAAAAAAACACCGGCTAAAAAACCACTGACAATGCTCAGCATCCAAAAACCGCTTTTCATGTTTACCGCGGTCATCACATAAAGGCCCGCAAAAATCAGGATTCCCGAAACTATTCCCATAATAAGAGAGACCCTACTTCCCGCCTTCCATCCAAAATAGGCGCCGGATAAAAGAAAAAGACCGTAAGCTGTGACAATGATTTTATCTAACATGTTTCCTCCTAATGTTCAAGTTTCAGGTGTTAAGTTTCATGTGTTAACAGGTGACTTGACACCTGACACTTGAAACTTTTCACTCTTAGGTAATAGCGCCTCGATCACGTCGGCCAAGGCTTTAATGAACCCCGGATGCGTTTCAAGAGCGCGGCTCATCCGAAAATCCTTGATCCCCTCCTTTAAAGCGAACTCCTTATATTCCATGTTAATTTCACACAGTGTTTCGATGTGATCATTGACAAAAGCGATCGGAACAACCAAAACTTTTGTCATGCCCTGCTTGGCTAAAGCCCTAAGGACACCTTCAGTGGACGGCGTCATCCACTTCATCGGCCCAACCGCGCTTTGATAGGCGACGATCCACTTGTCTTTCCGTTTAAGCTGATTTAAAACCAGGGCCACCGACTGCGCGATCTGATTCGGGTAAGGGTCCCCTTCCATAATGAAATAAACCGGCAGACCGTGCGCCGAAAAGATCAAATAAAAATCGTCCAACGATTCTCCCGGTTTGAGCTGTTCATGGACCCGGTCAACAAACCCCTGGATATAATCCGGATGCAAATAATATAACGGTGTCGGAAGGAACTGTAGCTGCGGATAAATTCCCTCAGCGGCTTTTTTCAAATAATATAAATTTGAACCGGTGGTCGCGCTCGAGTAATGCGGATACATGCTTAAAGGAAGCAGGTATTTTTTGTTGGCTTGTTTTGTCTCTGCGATCGTCTGTTCAGGGAGCGGCTCACTGTAATTAAAAGAAAAAGTTAGACTAAAACCTCTCCCCCTTTTTTTAAGTTCTCTCCGCAAGGCCTCAGTTTGGGCTTGCGTGGAGCTGAAAAGCGGGCTTCCGCCGCCGATCAACTGATACCGCTCTTCGCTGGCCTTGCCGCGGAAGGTGACCAATGCCCAAGCAAAAAGAGGCTGTAAAATTTTTGACAACGGAAAACGGATAAGCCTTGTGTCGTTAAACAAACGGCTTTGGAAAGCCCGGACATCCGCGTTGGTTTTAGGCCCGCCCATGTTAAGCAAAGCGACCATAACGTCTTCATCCGCTATGCCGGAAGGCGAGCGATTCAATCCGAGATCTATGTTTTCAGTGTTTGAATTTTTCATGGCGGGGATTTGTTTCTAATTAATTACGGCACAGGCTTTGGAACGAGCCTTTCTTCCGGCCTGTTCTTTTTTTTTAATTTCTGATAAAACTCGGTGACCTTGCGATCGATGATCTGTTCCACTTTTTTCACAGCCATCTGCCGTTTGAGCAGGTTGTCCTTAACAATATTATCCAGATCATCGATCATAAAAAGGGAAATGTCCTTGATGGAAGACACGGCGGGATCGATGTTCCTCGGCATGGAGATATCGATCAAGGTCAAAGGCTTATTGCCCCTCAACCGCATGGCGGCTTCTACGGTATCCTTATCCAGGATATAATGCGGGGCATCGGACGCGCAAAAACAAACATCGGAATTACTTAATATCTCTTTGATATCGTAAAAAGCGACCGCCTCGGCCTGAAAACGCTGTGCCAGTTTTTGGGAATTTTCCTGTGTGCGGTTCATGATATAAATTTTTTTGGCCCGCTTGGACGGCAATTGCGTGGCGGTCAAGGCGCTCATCTTTCCGGCGCCGATAATCAGGATCGTCATTCCCTGCAAACTTCCCAAAATCCTTTCAGCCATGATGACCGCGGCCCAGCTGACCGAGGAACCGCCGTGACTGATCGCCGTTTCCGTCTGGGCCTTCTTCCCCGTCCGGATGGCCGCGTTCGATAAAATATTAAACGACTTCCCGAACATGGCCTTTTCTTGGGCACGTTTAAAAGAATCCTTGACCTGCCCTAAAATTTGCCGCTCGCCCAAGGCCAACGAATCCAATCCGGAAGCGACCCGAAAGAGATGGTCCACCGCTTCTTGGTTGCTGTAAACGTAAAGATACTTTTGGAAACTGGTAATTTTGCGGATCTCTTTGATATTGGCGATAATATCGACCAAAAAGGCCGTGTCCGCCCCTTCCAAAAGATGCATATACACTTCCGTGCGGTTGCAGGTGGAAAGGACAAAGGCTTCACAAACCTGGGGATGGCTTTTTAACTCACTTAAAAGAAGGTCCTGATGGATGGCCGATAGGAAGAATTTTTCTCTGACTTCGATCGGGGCAGTTTTATGATTGATGCCGACAACTTTTAAATACATCTAAACTCCCGTTTATTTTTTTAAGTTATGAAAATGTGATTAAGACTATAACACCCGAAATTCATTATTTCCAGCAGAATTTGAGGGTTTTTTACCCTCATCCTGACGAACGAAGTGAAGAAGGATCAAATTTATCCTTCGCCCTCCGGGCTTAAGGATGAATCCTCGGGCAAGGTACTCTAAAATTCCCAAGGATTCATTACTAACCGCCGGCCACCGGAGGAATGAATGCGACCTTGTCTCCCGGCCTGATCTCCGTATTCCAGGCCGCAAACTCGTTATTGATCGCCACCTTAACGACGTTTATCGGCAAGCTGAAACCAAATCTTTTCTGCAACTCCTGATAGAGCTGGGTGGCGGTGCTGGCGGAAGTTTGCAGGGTTTCGTGACTGAGCCCGCTCTTCTCCCTTAAAATGGCATAATATTGAATATCAATGCTTTTCACTTTTAATGGCCTTTATTGCGGAAACATATTCTTCTTTGCTGTTTACGTTATCCAAGGTCCTTTTATCCTCCAGATCTAAAAGCTGGGCATCCGAATTGATCAGAATTTTGCGCGGGCAGGTGACCCCCTGCTTTAAAAATCGCAAGATTTCTTCTTTCGCCTGCGGCTCCCAGATCGCGCACAACGGTTCCGGCAGCCCGTCATGACTACTGCGATAAGCGGTGGCAAGTTTTTTAATATTGCGCTTCGTTAAAACATTTTTGATCGTCTTTTTGTTAAGGAAAGGCAGATCGCAGGCCAAGACAAACCAGGCCGCATTTGGAAAACGCTGCATCGCCGATAAAATCCCTGCCAGCGGCCCGATGCCTTGATATACATCGTCATCATGGATCTGCGGCAAACCTTTATGACCGGGAAGATCGGCTTGCTCTTTACGATTGGAAATAAAAACCTGATCGCATAAAGGCAGCAACAGCTCATACCCATACTCAACCTGAGGCTTTTTAAAATATTCCAGCGTGGACTTATCCTGCCCCATGCGGGCACTTTTTCCGCCGCCTAAGACAAGCCCATACAGCAAACCTTTGTTTTTTGATCCATTCATATTAAAAATTAAAAAATTTAACGACCGTTCCCTTTGGCTGATACCTCTTATTTTCCAAAAGTTCGACAAACCCATCCGCATTGGCCACCGCCACATAATCCCCTGACCCGCTGATCGCAACCGGTGTCAGATAAAACTTGCCTTCCATATTCGGCTGTATCTTAACCGGAAGAAAAAAGGCCAGATCCGTTTTACTGTGGATCTCTTCCCCTAACGCACCCCAGGTCTCGCTCTTTTTTTCGATGCCGGCGCTTCTTCGTAAATAAGGAACGACATATCGATAGGCACACACCTGTGTTGAAACCGGATTTCCCGGCAAGGCAAAGACAACCGGCCCGCTTTTATGTTTCCCGAACCAAAACGGTTTGCCCGGCTTTTGCTTGACCTTATGAAAAACCACTTTAACGCCCAAGGATTCTAAAACCCTGGGGACATAATCAAATTTTCCCATCGAAACCCCGCCGCTTAAGACCAGGATGTCGAATTTATCCAGGATACCCTTAATTTCGGTTCTCATTTTTGCCACATTGTCTTTTACGTGAAAGCACTTTGTATCCGCCAAATGTGTCTTATCAAAAATAGCCTTTAAGGCATAGGCATTGGATCTGCGGACCTGATACGGTTTCACTTTCTTGTTTATGCCAACGATCTCATCACCGGTTGAAATAATGGCCAGCTTAGGCCTTTGTGCCACCTTAACGACAGATTTACCGACGGAGGCCAAAACCCCGACCTGGGTCGGACCGATGACAATGCCCTTTTTAAGCAGCAGTTGTTCCGCTTTATAATCCGCGCCCTGCAATTGGATATATTGCATCGCAGCGATCGGATCCGCTCCGAGCTGAGCTGTTTTATCTGTGACTTGGACATTCTCGACCGGCACCACACAATCGAATCCGGCCGGCACGGCCGCACCGGTCATGATCTCCACACAATCGCTGTCCTGAAAATTCTTAGCCAACGGCGGCTGGCCAGCGGCCTGGGTCCCTTTGACAGTAAACGCGCGTGTCCCTCTTTGATATGCCACAAATCGGATGGCCACACCATCCATCAGGGATCTATTAAAGGAAGGCTGGTCGCGATCCGCTGCAATATCTTCACGCAAGACAGCGCCCAAGGATTCTTCCAACTTTACTTTTGTAACGGGAAAAAGCTTAGCACTGTCTAAGATTATTTTTTCTGCTTCGGTAACGGTGATCATTGTTTATTTTATCATCTTAAACCGCGTGGCCGCTCTGACAAGGGATACAAATCGACAAAAACAAATATTTTGGATGGCCGAGATAATTTAACAACGAATAGAACTTACGCCAGTGCGCTTTTTTCTGCGGCGGCCTGGGCATTGGAGGTACAGTCATTGATCGAAACACCGCCTAAATAATTGGCCACTAAATGAAAATTCGGGAATTTTGAGACCTCATAAACGATCCCATCTTTTAAATACGCATACTCCTGATCGTATTGCGGAATAGCATTCGGCCAAAGCGCCAAGAATTCGGTCACGGTCCGGCCGTTGATGGCGAACCTTTTCTTTAATTCATATTCGGCGGTTTCGACTAACTCATCTTTCGTTCTTTTCATGATGTCCGGATAAGAACTACCGCCTATCATCACACGGAACATGAATAGATCATCGGCTGTCCGGCCAGGAAAAACATTCCCCGGGAACAAAACCCCCTGCACCTCGCTTTTTTCCGATGAGGGGATCAAATAACCGAACCCTTGAGGGATATGGCCCAAGGCTGCTTTCGGATAAACCAGGCCCACCACGGCCATGGGGGCATATTGGATCTTGCCTAAAAGCTCAGACAAAACAGGGTCTAAGGTTTTCAGGAACGCACTGGCGCTATGGGCCGGAGAACAGACAAATAATTCATCGGCAAAATACTTCATCTTCTGCGTTACGATAGAAAATCCTTCTCCCACCCTATCCACACTTTCCACCACTTCATCTAAATGGATGCAATCTTCGTACTGCTTGACCAAGGCCTCGCACAATTGGCCCATGCCTTGCCGGAATGACAGCAACTTTCCCATCGGGCTGCCCGAGGCCTCACCTTTTTTCTTTCCCTTGCTGTTTTTCAACATGGTCAAGATAAGACCTTTTAGCAAGGAACCGTATTCCTGTTCCAGCTCATAAATTTTAGGGAAGGCCAGACGCAAGTTCAGCTTTTTCGCGTCCCCTCCATAAATCCCTTTGACGATGGGGTCCAAAAAATAATTCGTGATATTCTCACCGAAACGCCGGACACCAAACTCATAGACCGTTTCTTTCGGATCTTTTCCCTTGCGAATAAGCATTTCCAACGGGATCCGGACCTTATCTAACAAGGAAAGAGGCTTAAAGGACAATAACTCCGACGGGCTCATCGGGACCTGATGCAGCTCATTCTTGATCGAAATGTACCGCTTCTTGGCTGTAGGATTGGCCCCCACCAACTCATCTTCCAACCCTAGATCCTGCGCTAATTTCAGCGCACTTTCCTTGTTATTCAAAAACCCCTCGGGGCCGTATTCAAAATAACATTTATTCTGGTATTTCGTGCGGATCGTGCCGCCGGCATAAGTATTTTGTTCCAGCAGGTGGACCTGGACATCGCTTCGGCCAACGAATTTTTTCTTGAGATTATGCAGAAGCGCTAACCCGCTGATCCCGCCGCCGATGATGATGATCTGTTTGCTCATAATTTGCTCCCGTCCTTTTCCGCACATCCTTCAGATGAAGGACGCGGCTCGTCCACTTTTCTAAGCGGCCGGCCAGGTAAAGGCGTGCACGGCCTCGACCACGGTCCGTAATTTCTCGACCTGCACGTCCGGATTAACGCCATGGCTTAAATTAAAAATATAACGCTTATACTTTTTCGCGCTCTTAAGGAGAGCGTTTGTCTCTTGCTTCAATGTTTTGGCATCCGAATATAAAAGCCCAGTGAACAGATTGCCTTGCACGCCTTTCTTGGTCTTTGCCAAGACGCCATTCTCCGACAAATTGACCGTATGGCAGACCGACAAGAAATCCGCATCCGTTTTATCCATCAAGGCCAACACATGCGAACAATTCTTAACATAATAGATCGATGGCAGGTCAACGGCCTTAAATATCTTTTGAACATAGGGCAAGACATATTGCCCGTACACATCAGCGGAAAGCTGGCCGGCCCAGGTGTCGAAAAGCTGGAACACTTTGATACCGGCACGTTTTTGATAATTCAGATACGAGATCGTATTCTTCGTCAATTTTTCCATAAGTTTTGCGTACGTCTGAGTTTGGGTATAAAGAAAATTTAAAGTTTTTGCAAATGTTGCGGAGCTCCCGCCTTCTAAAAGATAGGTCAAGACCGTAAAAGGCGCGCCCGCAAAACCGATCAACGGCACCGAACCCGGCAATTGTTCATTAATGGCCCGGATGGCCTTCCCCAAGTACTCGACACCTTCAAAATCACGGATCGTTTTTACATCATTCACATGCTTTATCTGATTTAAGATGACCGGCCCGTGGTTTTTATCGAAATTGATCTCAAAACCCATATGCTTCGGTAAAGTCAAGATATCGGCAAATAAAATGGCAGCATCCACTTCTAGGACCTCAACGGGCAGGCAGGTCACTTTCGCGACTAGATCCGCGTTCGAAAACATCTCAGCCAGAGAATAGTGTTCGCGAAGCGCTTGATACTGCGGCAAAGACCGGCCGGCTTGGCGCATAAACCAAACCGGAACTTTTGTGTTTTTGCCTTGGAAGGCCTTAAGAAACTCGGATTGTGCCATTTATTGACCTTTTCTTCATTAAAAGCTTTGTGGTTGTCAATATTAGGTCTTTTCTCTAGAGGAGAAAAGGTCTTAATATTGGTTACCTCTATGTTTGTATATTGGAAAAGACCAATAAAACCTATCTACACGGTTTGGGAAAATCGCCGGTGAGTTTTCGGTTGTTTCAAATACCAGTCAAATCCCATACAAATATTCCGGATAAAGATCTTGCCCAGATCAGACACCCGCAGGCAATCCTTTTCTTCCAGCAAGAGACCTTCTTTGATGCAGAGGGCGATATGAACGGCCTCGTCACAAAAATAATCATCAAAATCTTTTTGGAACGTATCTTTAAATACGCCTTTATCGATCACAAACTG
>MHFY01000137.1:0-11887 GCA_001805375.1 Omnitrophica WOR_2 bacterium GWA2_47_8
CCGGGAGCCGGCCGGGGGGCCTCTTTCTTGACATCCTTCCCCGCCACAGGACGTGGCGGGTCCGCCAAGACCTTTGGCGGAGCCGAGTCATCTTTTATCTCCGCAATTTCATCTGTATAAAAAGTCAGCTCAACGCCGACCCCGATGTCCAGAACGATGGATCTCTCGCTGCGCTCAACGATCTTTCCTTTAAGCGTTTCTCCGGATTTTAAGATGACTGTTTCGGCGGGCGCGGAAGGGCAGAGGATAAGCCCCCCCCAAAAAAGGCAGACGAAAATAATTTTCGTGCGTTCCTGAGCCCTTCGGGCTCTAGGATGATTCCTCGAGAAAGGAAACCTTCCGCCAACAGCGGATCCGCCTCTGGCGGAAAAGGGGCCTCGAGGGATCACTTTAAACATTCTTCTATCTTATGCATGACCTGGTCGGTATTGAACGGCTTGGTAAAATACCCCGCGACACCTTTGGCCTGGAAGATAGGCGCCATGTCATCCCGCGAGGTCAAAACAATGATCGGGATGTGCTGGCACTCTTCTATCTTCTGCAGTTCGGTGATGAAGGTGTACCCGTTCATGTTGGGCATCTGGATATCGAGGATAATGAGATCCGGGGTTTCCTGCTGGGCGAGGTTTAACGCGATCTGGCCGTCATCGGCTATCTTGACATCATAACCCATCTTGTCCAACCGCAAAAAAAGGATCGTGGTCACCATGCGGTCATCGTCCACCAGTAAGATCTTTTTGGCCATGTTCTCCTTTTTGATTGGGGGGATCTTTATTGATCCTATTCTAACAAATTTCTTAAAATCGCGTAACTTTTACCTTATCTTTTATTTTTTCGATCCTCGCGCGCGAAACGCGTTGTTTTAGGCCCGGCAGCTGTAAGGTGTACGCTGTCCCGCAGGCGACCGCCCAGACCAGGGCGTCTTTAAAACCGCGATCCTTTTCAAACGCGTAAATAAAACCGGCCAGGAAGGCGTCCCCGCAGCCGACGTGGTTGACGGCTTTGACCTTAGGAGGATGTGCCCAGTAAAGATCTTTTCCGTCCGAACCGACCGCGCCTTTATCACCGAGGGAGATGAGCGCGAAGCGCGCGCCTTTTTTAAGAAGAAGGCGCAGCGCTTCGCGCCATTTTTCTTTCGAATTCAATTTTATTTTTAAGAACGCCTCGGCCTCTTCCCGGTTAGGCTTGACTAAAAAAGGTTTTGCTTGAAGGCCGAGCGAGAACGGAGCGGAATGGGAATCCAAGGCCGTCTTGACATGTTGGGCCTGGGCCGTTTTAATAAGGCCCTGATACATTGGATCCGGGGCCCCTAAAATATTTCGTCCGGAAAAGACAACCCAGCCGCACCCTTTCAGAAGCTTTTTGAATTTTGTTTTAAAATGGGCGAGCTCATTTTTGCCGGCCCGCGGGCCGGGGCTGATGCTGCGGTTGGCCTTTTGGGTAGCGGTATTGATGATCGTTAAATTGACCCGCGTCTCTTCTCTTATATGAGTGAGATCAAAAGGGATGTTCTCTTTGCGTAGAAGTTCTTTTAATTGGGCGCCTGTGGCGCCGCCGGCGAAGCCGGCGGCGCAGGTCTTACATTTTAGATCCTTTAAAACCCGGCTGACGTTGATGCCTTTGCCGCCGGCACTGATACGCCACTGCCCCACAAAACCATCCCGCTTTTTGGTTTGCTGGGCCGTGATGGTCTTGTCAATGGCCGGGTTTAAAGTGACGGTCAAAATAGTTCTTTTCATTTTTTTCATCTTCATTATAATGGAACCATATTATTTCTATTCAACATTGTAATGACAGGTTGTGGTGAATGCTGTTCCGTAAATTTAAAAAAAGTCTCGCCTTTACGCTCATATCTTCGGTTATCAGCTTCGCTTCACCGGCCCAAGCGAATCCCAGGATGGACACGCCTTTCCAGGGGTTCCACATCAAACAGGAGATCGTCAAAAAGAACCACGTCCTGGTCTCCCGCCCGAATCAAACGCAGATCAACATCCTCGAGATCATTGACGGCAACAAAATAAAGAGTTTGAAAGACTACGTGCTCTGGCTTCAGAAAAATATTGCCTACAAACGGGACAGCAAAGAAGCCTGGAGCATGCCCAAAGAGACACTGCAGAACAAATACGGCGACTGTGAAGATTACGCGTTCTTGAACCAAAGTGTCCTGCAAGTCTTGGGCTATCGCTCCCGCGTGCTAGGCATCAAAAGCAAGACCGAGGCCCACGCGATCTGCCTTTTTGAATATAAAGGGCATTATCTTTTTTTCGATAACGCGAAATTAAAGACCACATCCATCCAGAACATGGATGATTTCTCCAAATTCCTGAACCAAAAATACGGCCCGCACCGCCTCTTCGAATTGAACCAGGAAACCAAACGCTGGAAACTCCTCTACGCCCCGTCTCAAGCTTCTCTTATATAAGCGCCATCGGATCCGGATAAAGAAATTTATAATTGAGCCTTTGTTTTAACTTTTCATTGCTGACGATCTTGACCCTTGCTTCCATTTCCTTAAATTGCGGCGGCGCAAGCCCCAATTTCATAGAGGCCTTGGTATAGATCTCCCGGCGCGTGGGGTGCGTATCCGCGCAGACATTGAAAATTTCCCCGCCTATCCCCTGTTCGATCACACGGCTTACGACCCTCACGCAATCCTCCAAATGGACTAAATTCACCGGGCCTTCGGGATTCTCCACGTCTTTATCTTCCGCCAGGAATTGCCCGATCTTCCGGTCGCCGCCGACTAACCCGGCAAACCGCAGGATCGTTGAACGGAATTTCTTTTCAGATAAAAGAGATCTTTCAATATCCAATAAGACTTTGGACCGGAGATCATGCGACCTCAACACAGCATCCTCCTGGGCCGCGCCGATATTATCCGGATAAACGGAGGTGGAACTGGCGAAGATCACAGATGAAACGGGTGAAGACCTTGTTTCTTTGATGACCGCTTCTATTTGTTTTTGATAAAGGGACGGATCAGGAAGGCTGCGCTTAAAAGGAATGTTTAAAAATAAAGTTTCGCTTTGAAAGAATTCTTTGATCTGCTTCCCTTTTAAAGGCGGGGCAACTTCGAGGAGAAAGGGTTCGATACCGTTCTGCTTTAAAGTGAAGGTCTTTTCCGGGTGAGTGGTGGAGCCTTTGACTTTATACCCCAGGCTACCGAGGTGCCGGGCCAAAGGTTCGCCCAGCCACCCGCAGCCTAAAATACTGATGCTCTTTTGATCCACTGACCACTAATCTAAATTCTGTTTTAACAGATCCCACGTTTTACGGCCGATAATGCCGTCTGCATTTAAGCCGTTATCGCGCTGAAAACTGCTGATGGCCTGCTTGGTGCCGCTGCCTAATTTACCGTCGATCGATCCTTCATAATAGCCGGCCTTTTTAAGCGCGGACTGGACATCTTCGACACTGGCCGAGACACGGATGGTCCCGGTACGTTTGCTGGAACCGCCAGATGAATCATCGCTGCGTGACCTGTCGCTCGTGCGGACATTTTGCGCCACACGGCTCATCTCATAACGCAGGTCATTGATCTCTTCGTCCTTCTGGGCCAATTCGCTTTCCAATTCGGTGACCTTCATCTGCAGGCTGTTGAGTGATGCACCTTGCTGTTTGGTGGCGCATCCGCTGACCATGGCCAAAACGCCTAATAGAATAAATGCTCTTAACATCGTCTCCTCCCGTTCATTTTTCCCACATTCACTTCCAAGAAGGAAATGAACGAGGCTCGCCCCGCCTAGCGGGGCGGGCTATTAAATTTTACTTTAAAATTTTAAAGTCGCCACCGGCGACTCTCATCTGCTAAAAACATTTTAACACAAAGAAAAATTAGTCAAATGATTCTTTACAAAAAAATTGCCCCGATCCTTTTCGAGATCGGGGCAATCGTGGCTTAGTGTATGTTTCCATACACAATTTTTAAGTCAGGGTTGCTGACTTTTTGGGGGAGAAATCCTTGTTCCACTGGATCAAAATATTTAAGGAATGCCTGAAGTCCACCTTATATAAACAATCTTCCTGCGCCATATAAAACGCGCCTTTGACGCGGAAAAAAAACTTCTCTTCTTTTTTCTTGGAGTTGATCTGCTTGGTGACGTAGATATGCGGTTCGGCCAATTGAGGGTTGATCTGGCGTTCTTTGGTGACCAGATAAATAAAATTCTTCTTCACGCGGGTCTTGTACTCTTTTTCCTGCGAAGATTCGCAGATCGAGATCACTTTCCTGCGCTTGGCCAAGGACTGTCTTTTTTTGTATAGGATTTCTCTCATTTCTTCTCCCCGCCCTTATATTTTTGTTTGCGAGGCTCGCCAATAGGCGGCCGTTAGTTCACCTAAAACCTTGCCGTTTTCCAATCTTAGCCAAAGTATAACATCGCATTGAGGCAATACAATATACGAGAGATACGACCGGGAAAACGTTTCCATCGACGGGGAGAAAAAAATCAAAAAGAAAATATGCTTTAATTGAAAAGGCCTTTCAGGAAAGGACCTGAGAAAACGTTTTCCTTTAAATAGTAATAAAACTCAGGGATAAGAAGATTATTTTACTTTTTGGAAGGGTAATTTGACGCGGGATTCCTGCCCTAAAAGAAGCCTTTTGATATTGGCCCTGTGCCGGACCACGACAAAAACACAGATCACGACCCCTAACGCCACCAATACGAAAGGCTGTGTCGTTGCGACCATCAGGACAGGAAGGAAAATGGCCGCGACAAGAGAAGCCAGCGAAACATATCCGCTCAATAAAAAGACAACGGCCCAAAGGCCGAGCGTTGAAACCAAAACAATGCGCATACTGGAGAACGTGATCGCCAATCCTATCAAAACACCCAAGCTGGTCGCGATCCCCTTTCCGCCTTTAAAATTCAAGAACACGGTCCAGTTATGGCCGATCACCGCGCACACGCCCAAAAGGATAATGGCCCAAACCGACGTTGTCTGAAAAACATACGGCACCAGCGTCGTGGCGACAACACCTTTTAAAATATCAATAACCAGGACAATAATGCCGGGTCCTTTGCCGAGCACGCGAAACGTATTGGTCGCGCCCACATTGCCTGACCCGTGCTTTCGGATGTCGATGTCCTTGTAAACCCGGCCGTAAATATAGGCCGTCGGGATGGACCCGATCAGATAGGCGGCAAGATAGCTTAAGTATTGAAGTTTCATTTTTTTATAAAAACCGGCTGGTTCAAGATCTTGACACCGTTCCTTAAATAATCGATCCCCGAAATAACGGTAAAGGCAACCGTGACATACCAAAGGGCCTCCATCTTTGGCCAATATAACAATATCCCGATAATGCAGATGACCTGAAAGAACGTGGTGGCCTTGCCCCATTTCGAGGCCTCGATATTAAGCTCGCCGTGCACGAGATAAATGATCATCGACCCTAACAGCAAGATCACATCGCGGCTGATCACGGAGACGACCAGCCAGATCGGCAGTTCGATGATCTTGAACATTGTCCCGACCTTAAAAAGACAGATAAAAGCGCTCATCAAAAGAAGCTTATCGGCGATGGGGTCCAGGATCGCGCCGGCGCGCGTCCTTTGGTTGCGGGTCCGCGCGACATAGCCGTCGATCACATCGGAAATAACCGCGAAGAGAAATATGCCCAGCGCCGCGTAGCGCAGATGATCACGGGCAGGATGGTAGTAAAGGACCGTGGAGATAAAGAATGGAACAGCCAGGATCCTGGCGATGGTGATCTTGTTGGCGAATGTTAAAGTCAAAGTCATTTGGGCTTTCTCTTTACCCGTTTAGAGAACTTCGTTCTCTAACGGGGCTTACTCGACCACTTTAAGTTCAACGTTATGCTCCGGGCAGACCTTAAAGTTCGGCCCGAAGCGTTTCCCGTCGATAGGGCAATAATGGACGACCACGTTCTCTTGGGTTATCGCGTCCGTGACCGCCTTCACCGCGCTTCTGGTTTCCTGATTTTTCGCGCTGGCACACCCTGCCAATAACGCTAATACAATGATCGGGATGAAATGTTTCAGCATTTTCATCATTTAATGATCCGCAGCCGGTCTAAAGGCCAATAAATGACCTCGGCCCGGCCGATCAAATTCTCTTCCGGAACAAAACCCCAGAACCGGCTGTCAGAACTCGATCCGCTGTTATCCCCCAGGACAAAAAAGTGCCCCGCCGGGACTTTGATCTTCTGGTTCAGCTGGCCGTAATCGCCGCGGTTATAGTAATACGTATTTTTGATCCGCGGCTCTTCGATCAGATGGCCGTTGACATAAATATCGCCTTCCTTGATCTCAACCGTTTCTCCCCCCAAGCCGATCAGCCGTTTTATAAAATCCTTTTTTGGCGTGCCCGGATAAACAAAAACGATCACATCTCCCCGTTGAGGCTTTGTAAAACCGGGGATCCTATTGTGGGTCAATGGGACAAGCGGCCCGTAACGTAATTTGTTGACTAAAAGCCGGTCGCCCTCCAGGAGGGTCATCCGCATCGAACCGCTGGGGATCTTAAAGGCCTGGACAAAGAACGTGCGGATGAACATCGCCAGGATGAACGCGATAACGATCGATTCGATCCATTCATACGTTGCGGATTTTCTGAAATCTTTTTTAATTTTCGTTTTCTCGTCCATTAGATCTTTAAAGCCGCTAAAAACGCCTCTTGCGGCACCTCCACATTCCCGATCTGTTTTAATTTCTTTTTACCCGCTTTTTGTTTTTCCCAGAGTTTGCGTTTTCGGGTGATATCACCGCCGTAACATTTGGCCGTGACATTTTTCCCGACGGATTTGACCTTACTGCTCGCGATAATGCGCCCGTCGCAGCTGGCCTGGATCTTCACCTCGAACAGCTGCTGAGGGATCAGCTCTTTTAATTTATTGACCAACGCGGAGCCTTTTTCATAGGCCCGGTCCTTATGCACCAGGCAGGAAAAGGCGTCGCAGAGTTTTTCGTTGATCAAAATATCTAATTTGGCGATCGCGGCCCCCTGGTAACCTTTAAATTCGTAATCAATGGACCCATAACCGCGGGTGACGGACTTTATCTGGTCGTTAAAATCAACGATGACCTCGGAAAGAGGAATATCAAAAATGATCCGCATACGGTCCGAAACAAATTCGCTCTTTTGAAAGATCCCGCGCTTAGCTTTAGCCAATTCGATCACCTTGTCCATGACATTGACCGGGCTTAGGATCGACACTTGAAGATACGGTTCTTCGATGGACGTGGTATCTGACCCGTCGGGCAGATCTGCCGGGTTCTCCAGCTGAATGACCCCTTTGCTTTTGGTCGTGACCCGGTAACCGACGTTGGGCGTGGTCAGGATAAGATTAAGGTCATATTCCCGCTGTAATCTTTCCTGGATGATCTCCATGTGCAGAAGGCCCAAAAACCCGCAGCGAAAACCATGACCGAAGGATTGGGAGCTTTCCGGTTCAGAACCGAAACTCGGGTCATTGAGCCGTAACTTTTCAATGGCTTCGCGCAGCGCCGGATAATCACCCGCGCTGACCGGATACACCCCGCAGAAGACCAACGGCTTTAACTGCCGGTACCCGTCCAGCGGTTTGGGCGTGGGGTTCTCAAAATCCGTGACCGTGTCTCCTATCCTTACCAATTGCGGGTCATGGATGTTACAGGTGATATACCCGACCTCACCGGCGGTCAATTCCTTGATCTGCATCGGCTCCGGTTTAAAGACACCCACCTCCTCGATATGAAAATCCTGGTTGCTATGCATCATCCGGATATGCGCTTTAGGCTTCAAACACCCTTCCATCAGCCGCACATAAATGACGATCCCCTTATAAATATCATATTTCATATCAAAGATAAGCGCCTTTAGCGGATGGTCATCTTTCCCCTCCGGGTGAGGAATAAAATGGACGATCTTTTCAAAAAGCTCTTTGATGTTAAGGCCTTCTTTGGCCGAGACATACTGGATATCCGATTCCTTAAATTTAAAGATATCCAGCATCTCCTTTTTCGCGTGCTCGAGATCGATGTTGGTGATGTCGATCTTGTTGATGACCGGCAAAATTTCTAAGTTATTATCGATGGCCAAATAATAATTGGCCACGGTCTGGGATTCAACACCTTGGGAAGCGTCAACGACCAAAAGCGCGCCTTCACAGGCACGCAAGGACTTTTCCACCTCATACGTAAAATCCACATGGCCCGGCGTATCGATAAGGTTAATGACATATTCCTTCCCGTCGTTGGCCTTGTACGTCAACCGCACCGCCGAGGCCTTGATCGTGATCCCGCGTTCCCGTTCCAAGTCCATATCGTCCAGAAGCTGGTTTTTGAACTTCCGCTCATCAATGGCCCCGGTAAAAAGCAGCAGCCTATCTGCCAGGGTCGATTTGCCGTGGTCGATATGTGCGATGATGGAGAAATTTCTTATAAGTGTTTTATCCATAATACGTTATTCGTGAAGCGTCTCTCGTGAAGCGAAAAACGAACGACGCTTCACGTTTCACGAGAGACGTTAATATATTTTAAAATCTTCTCCGCCACCTCTTCCACTGTCGATGAGGTGGAGTCGATGAAAATGGCGTCGTCCGCCTTTTTCAAAGGGCCGACCGTCCGGGTCAGGTCTTTATTATCGCGCTCCGCCAATTCCTTCTTTAATTTTTCGGCCTCGACATCTTTGCCGGCCTGCCTTAACTCTTTGACCCTGCGCTCAACTCTTTCTTCAAAATTGGCATCCAGATAAAATTTATGCGGAGCTTTTGGAAAAACAACCGTGCCGGTATCGCGCCCTTCCACCACCACATTGCTTTTTTCGCCGATGATACGCTGCCAGTTGACCATGATCTCCCGAATCTTAGGCGCGCGGGCGATATAAAACGTATTATTCGTCACCTCAAGGCTGCGGATCTCTTCGGAAACGTCCTCGCCGTCCAAAAAAACTTTCAATTTTCCATCCTGAGTTTGCAGATCAATGGCCGTCTTTGCGGCCAATTGGACCAGGGCGGATTCATCATCCAGTTTTACCTTCTGCCGCAGGGCCTTTAAGGTCAGGGCCCGGTACATGGCCCCGGTGTCCAGATAGGCGTAATTCAATCGTTTGGCCAAGGCCTTGGCGACCGTGCTTTTTCCCGCGCCGGCCGGCCCGTCGATCGTGATAACTTGAGTCTTACCTTTAAGCATTTTTTGATAGATTGTCGCGCTTATTTTTTGCTCTTTGGAGATGCTCGATGAGTTCCTTTTCGTCCTTGGTCATGATCGCCCGGCGAAAGGCCCCGATATTTTTAACGAACTCATCTAAGGTCTTCAAGATATACTCGGAGTTGGACAAACAAATGTCGTTCCACATCTGCGGGGAGGATGAAGCAATGCGGGTTGTGTCTTTTAGCCCTTGGGCGGCAAAGGGGATAAATTCCGAAGGGATGCTGTCGATCAGGCCATACGCCAGCAAATGCGGGAGATGGCTGATGAAGGCCAAAGCCTTATCATGTTCTTCGGGGGTCAAGACCTTGACATCGGCGCCTACCTTGGCCCAGAAATGTTTTATCTTATCGCGCGCCAAACGGTTGGTCTTGTCGGTCGGAGTAATAATGCAGGAGGAATTCTCGAACAATTCCGCTATTGCGTTGACCACACCCATCTTCTCAGACCCGGCCAAAGGATGAGACCCGATAAAAAAAGCATGGTTCGGCAATATCTTATGCGCCGCTTCGACAATGGCCTTTTTGGTGCTGCCCACATCCGTAATAATGCAGCTGTGGCGGATCAGGGGCGCCAATTTAACCAGAAAATTAATTATGGTCAAGACCGGCGTGGCTAAAATGATCAGGTCGGAATGCTGGATAGCGGCTTGGAGGTCGGTAAAACCCCGGTCAATGGCCTTGATCTTTAAGGCGTAATCCAAAGACGTGCTTTTTTGGGAAACACCCACGATCTCCCGGGCAAGATTGTGCTTTCTTATCGCTAGGCCTATAGAGCCACCGATAAGGCCAACCCCTACGATCGTTACCTTGCGGAATAATTGCTTATTAAATACCATTTAAAAATATAAATCTCTCAAAATTGTTTGATCCTGCTAAAAAAATTTTAACGGAAAAATTGAACTTGCAGGATTTTCTACGCCTGCAAGTTCATCCTTAGTTCAAAGGAACTAAGGACTTCAGATCTCCCGCGAAACTGCACCGGCGATCTTCGCTAAATCTTTCATCAGAGCGGCAAAATTATCCGGGATCAACGACTGCGGCCCATCCGACAACGCCTCTTCAGGGTTCTGATGGACTTCGATCATCAAACCGTCGCATCCGGCGGCAACCGCGGCCTTGGCCACACTGGGGACAAGACCCCAACGTCCGGTCCCGTGACTTGGGTCGACAATGATCGGCAAATGCGATAATTGTTTGACCACGGGCACGGCATTGATATCCAAGGTATTACGCGTCGCTGTTTCAAAAGTGCGGATGCCCCGCTCGCACAGCATAACATTGAAATTTCCCTGCGCTAAAATATACTCCGCTGACATCAAAAGGTCCTTGATAGTGGCGCTTAAGCCTCTTTTTAATAGAACAGGCTTCTGCGTCAACCCGACTTCTTTAAGAAGCGAAAAATTCTGCATATTCCGAGCGCCGATCTGAAAGATGTCGGAATACTTATCGATCAATCCGACCTGCCGGGGATCCATGACCTCGGTGATCGTGGCTAACCCGGTTTCCTTGCCCACATCCGCTAAATATTTTAACCCTTCTTCTCCCAATCCTTGAAAATCATACGGAGACGTCCGCGGTTTAAAAGCCCCTCCGCGCAAGACCGTGGCCCCGGCCTTTTTTATCTTTTTGGCAATGTCCAATAAACTCGAATGGTTCTCGATCGAACAAGGGCCGGCCATCACAATGATCTTCTTGGCGCCTATCTGAACGTTCTTAACTTTGATGACCGAATCTTCTTTTTTAAATTCTCGGGAGACCAATTTATACGGCGCCAAGACGGGCATGACCCGCTCTACCCCGGGGAAAACCTCCAGGGGCGTGCTGCGCAAGACATCTTCCGGTCCGATAAACCCGACGATGGTCCTTTCCACACCTCGGGAAATATGCGCCTTTAAACCTAATTTCTCAGCCTTTTCGATCAGATGGTGCAGCTGCTCCTCTGTTACGTTCGGCCGCATAATGACGATCATAAGACCTCCTTCAATGCCTGAATGAACTTATTGTTTTCTTTCTCCGTGCCGATCGTGACACGGATAAAACTTTTCAATCCCCAAGGCCCCATATCGCGCACGATGACTCCTTTTTTCATCAAGCCATCACTCACCGGTTTTGCCTCTTTTTTCAGATCGATCAAAATAAAATTGGTCACGCTCTCCTTACATGTTACCCCCAAACCCTTGATTTTTTTATACAAATATTCTTTTTGTTTTTTGATCTCCCGCGCGACCTTTTGATAGTACGTTTTATCTTCCAGGCACGCCAAGGCCGCCGCTTGCGCCAAGGAGTTGACATTAAATGGTTCGCGCACACGGTTTAAAAAGCTGATCATTTCCTTATTCGCCACACCGTAACCGATACGCAATCCCGCCAATCCGTACATCTTGGAAAAGGTACGGGTCACGATCAAATTCTCGAACTCTTTCAAAAGCTCAATAGAGCGAGGATAATCTTTGGACGACACATATTCAAAATAAGCCTCGTCGACAAAAACCACGATATCCTTGCGCAGACCCCTCATAAAATACACCAGCTGATCATGAGTGACGAACGTTCCGGCCGGGTTATCCGGGTTCCCGATAAAAATGACCTTTGTTTTATCGGTGACCGCTGCTTTCATCGCAGTTAAGTTGTAACGGAAATCCAGCAAAGGAACCGCATGGATCGTTGCGCCGGCGATCTTGGACGCGAGCTCATAGATCAGGAACGACGGTTTCGCGATGACCACTTCAT
>MHFY01000137.1:11894-14820 GCA_001805375.1 Omnitrophica WOR_2 bacterium GWA2_47_8
GCTCACAAAGGCGCGCACCACCATCACGATCACTTCATCGGAGCCGTTCCCGAAGATAAGCTGATCATCGGAAACCTTCAGGCGTTTGGCCAAGGCCTTCCTTAGATCATAGCAATCGCTTTCCGGATAACGGTTCAGTTTCGGCAGCTGCCTGGAGATCGCCTTCATCACCTTGGGCGACGGGCCAAAAGGCGTCTCATTGGAGGCCAATTTTATGACCTCTTTTAACTTGAGCTGTCTTTTGACCTCTTCGATGGGTTTGCCCGGAATGTAAGGCTTGACATCCAGAATGGTTTTATTCACGATCGCTTCTAAACTCATATCGGATACGAACCTAAAATTTTTAAGTACTTGCACATGTCCTCTAATTTGCTTAAGGCCTGCTTGACATTTTTATCCAGGCGATGCCCTTCAAAATCCACAAAGAAGAAATAATCCCAGGCCTTGCGTTTGGACGGCCGGGATTCTATCTTGGTCAGGTTGATCCTGTTCTTATAAAACGGCACCAGCATGGCATGCAGGGCGCCGACCCTGTCTTTAATGGAGAATAAAATGGATGTCTTGTCTTTTCCCGTCGGAGCCGCGTCCTGATGGCCGATCACAAAGAACCGGGTCGTATTGTGTTTGGTGTCCTGAATATTCTCTTCAATGACCGGCATGTGAAAAATTTCCGCCGCGCGGGTGGACGCGATCGCTGCCGCGTTCTTGGCCTTGGAGGCCTTCTGCACCGCTTCCGTTGTTGAAGCGACCCACATTTCAGGGACCTGAGGAAAATTTTCCAACAACCAATTGCGGCACTGGCCGAACACCTGAGGATTGGAATAAATGACCTTGATCTTTCCTTTCGGATATTTGGAGATCAAATTATGCGAGATCGGATACAGCGTTTGGGAACAGATCCTCAGATCGGAATCCACGAACAGGTCCAAGGTATGCGTGACCCCGCCTTCGGTTGAATTCTCGATCGGGACAACACCATAGGCGCATTCCCCCCTCTCAACCCTCATGAAGACCTCTTGAATGCTGGCGCAGGACCTATATTTGACCTGGGACCCGAATTTCTTCTTGGCCGCGGAATACGTGAACGAACCGTCTTGCCCCAGGCAGGCAACCTCTTTGATCTTTTCCAGTGAAAGAGAACAGGACATGATCTCCCGGTAGATCGCTTCCAAGGCCTCATGGGTCAGCGGCCCTTTATTCAGGCTTCTGATCTTTCCTAAAACTTCTTTTTCGCGCTCGGGAGAATAGATCCCTTTACGGATCTTTGATTTCTCTTTTCCGATATATTGGCTGATCTGGGCTCGGGCATTCAAAATGCCGACCAGCTGCGAATCCAGGCCGTCGATCTTTTTACGAAGTTTTTTCAGGCTCATCGTTATTTCCTTCAGAGGCGGCTGTCTGTGCCTCGGCGGTTGGTGTCTCTTGTCCTGCAACTAAAGCCGCTTCCGTTGGCCCCTGCGCTTCTGTTGAAGCAGCATCGGCGGCAGCCTTTCCTTCATTTTCAGCGGCCATCTTTTGTATCTCTTGGATCCTCGGAAAATTTTCCAAATTCGGCAGATCTTCCAAAGATTTTAATCCAAAATATTCCATAAATTGCTTGGTCGTGCCGTAAATATAAGGTTTACCGGCGCCATCTTTGCGCCCCACGACCTTGATCAATTCTTTTTCCAAAAGATGCGCCACCACACCATCGGAATTCACGCCGCGCACCAGTTCAACATCCAAACGCGTGATGGGTTGTTTGTAGGCGATGATGGCCAAGGTCTCCAGGGACGGCTTGGATAATTTTTCCTTATGCTTTGTTTTATAAAAATTGCGGATATATTGGACGTACTGCGGATTGGTCAAGAACTGAAACCCGCCGGCGATCTCAACCAACAAGATCCCGCTGTTCCTCTGCTGATAATCGGCCTGCAAAGCGATAAGCACATCATTAATGTCATTTTTATCCAGCTCATTGATACCTTCCTTTAACTGGTCAATGGTCAAAGGTTTCTCATTAACGAACATCAAGGCTTCGATGGCCCCTTTGTAATGATTTAAAGCTGTTTCGTCCATTAGTTTTTCACCCTTTGTTTATAGATTTTCCGTTCGCCGATGTTGGCGGAACGTTCATTTATTTTATTCTTTGTTTATAGATCTCATTCAAAAGTTCTTGCGCAGAGTTGATATCTGCCCGGCGTTTCAAAGCCTTTTCCATCATATCAACGGCTTCCGGTTTTTTATATTGCAGCTGCAGTAAAACTTCCAACGCCTCCTGCTGCCAATCCGGAAATTCCTTGCGCTGTGTTTCAGCCGGCCCCGCGTTATCATCCTGGATAAGCCCGTACTTGCCGATCTTGTCCTGAAGTTTGGCGATGACCTCTTTGGCTTTTTGAGCGCCGATCCCCGGCAACGTCTTTAAATATTTTTCATCGCCCACCGATATCGCGCGCGAGATCTCTGAGATCGGTTTGTTGATCGCCTTCACCGCGGCGCGCGGGCCGATGCCGGATACTTTAATAAACTGCTCAAAAAAATCTTTTTCTACTTCATTTAAAAACCCGACCAGGATCGGCATCCCGCTGGACGGGCTGATCTGCAGGTAATGATAGATCACCAACTGAATATTCCCTTGTCCGTCGATCGCGCCGTCGATACGCTCCGCGATCGCGCCCGGCACCAGCACTTCATAAAAAATACCATGCACATCAATGAGCAGGGTATTTCCATTCTTTTCCGCTAATCGTCCCGATATACGCGCAATCATAAGGCTAACCGCTTTATGTGGACATATCCCAACGCTAAAGCCAAAGCGTCGCTGGCATCCAGCGGTAATTTACTTTCATCCAGTTTCAGCATATGAGACACCACGCGCCGCATTTGTTCCTTGGAAGAATTGCCGTTGCCGCTTAACGCGATCCGGATACGCTTAACACTGTGCTCA
>MHFY01000137.1:14859-21213 GCA_001805375.1 Omnitrophica WOR_2 bacterium GWA2_47_8
CATGACCTGCGGCTGAAACTGCGTGATCAAGGTATCTAACGCTTTATAGATCCTGTTGAGCTTATTTTGTAAAAGATCTTTCGGCTTCGGTTCGATCGTGCCGGTTTCCAGCAATCTGATCTTCTTATTTTCATATTCAATGAGGCCGTAACCGGTTGCCTGTAATCCTGGATCAATGCCAAGAATTTTCATTTTAGCCCGCGGCTTGCGCGGCCTTTTCGATCTCTTCATCTGAAATATCAAAATTGGCATGCACCGCCTGCACGTCTTCGTGGTCTTCCAAGGCCGATAATAGGTCCAACACTGTCTTTGCGTCGTTACCGACGACCTTGACCGTGGACCCCGGGACCATGGTGATCTCCGCAGTGACGACCGGGATCTTTTTAGCTTCGATCGCCGCCTTCACGGCCTCAAAAGCGGTCGGCGCACAGGTCACTTCATGATAATTCCCCTCGGATTTAATATCGTCCGCCCCTGCCTCAAGCGCAATGTCCATCAATTGCTCTTCGCTGATCTTGTCTTTTTCAATGGAAACAAAACCTTTTTTGGCGAACATCCACGCCGTGCTTCCGGCGCCGGCGAGACTGCCGTTCTTTTTGGAAAGGATATTCCGGATCTCAGCTGTCGTTCTGTTCTTATTATCCGTCAGGCCCTCGATCAAAAGCGCGACGCCTCCGGGGCCATAGGCGTCAAAGGTCACATTTTCATAAACCACACCGGGAAGTTCGCCGGTCCCTTTTTTAATGGCGTTCTCAACGTTCACGGAAGGCATGTTAATGAACTTCGCGCGGGCCATCGCGGTGCGCAAACGCGGATTTTTATCCGGATCCCCACCGTCTTTAGCGGCGGTCGTGATCTCACGGATGATCTTCGTAAAAGCCGCCCCGCGCTTCGCGTCGGCAGCGCCTTTTTTATGTTTAATACTAGCCCATTTTGAATGTCCTGACATCGTACTTCCTCCTTCAATGAGTACACAATTTGCGGAACACAGTGAACGCAAATTGTCGTGCGAATTGAATCCAGCACTAATTTCCATAAATTAGTGCTGGATAAATTCCGACTTATAACTTAGCTTCACTATCGTTCGCTAAGTTATGTCGTCATTTAAATTAGTGAGCAAGCCAATAAGCCGAGTTCTGTGGATCTTGATTTTTTCGGGCAAGATCGACGGTTATTTCACTCACTTCCGCGATCACTCGCGAAACTCTTGCGGCCAACCCGAAGATCATAGCGAGCCGGATACAGCTCATCTCTTCCTATGCGGCCTTGCTCCATGTAGAGATTGCTCGTTTCACTCTCTCACTGTTTCCAGCGAAAGCATCGTCACTGTAGCTCTGATCCTATCACCCGTATCAGGTTTCAAGTGTCATGTGTCAAGATTGACACTTAAAACTTTAAACTTGACACTAATGATGTCCTGCATTAACAGGATACATTATCCTCCGGAGCTCGGACTTTCCTCCCCTAAGTTAAACGAAGGGGCAACCATCTTGGCTTGCTCGTCAAAGATCGTCGAAGTCTCGCCCGTCTTTCCTTTACTCAGTTTTACGGAAGACGGGGCGGACTCTTTTTTTATAGCTTGTGTCGCTAATCGATCTGCGTCCTTGTTCTGCTCGCGCGGAACAACCGTCATCTCGATCTTTTTGAAACCTTTTGCCAAGTTTTTCACTTGATCAAAGAGCGGTTTGATATTCGCGTTCTTGACCTTATAGCTGCCTTTGAGTTGGTTATACAAAAGCTCACTATCGGTAAAGATCTTTATGTGCCCGGCCTTTAACGCTAAGGCCTCCTGTAACGCGTAAATGAGAGCCGTGTATTCGGCAATATTGTTTGTGGCTTGGCCGATCGATCTGGAAAATTCTTTAATAACTTTCCCATTCTTTTTTATAACCACACCGATGGCGGCTGGGCCAGGATTGCCGGAACACGCTCCGTCGGTATATATCTCAAGCATGTTAAAGATTGTCCTCTAAATACAAAATACAGGTGCACATCTCGCAAGAGACCAATTTCTCATTCATCCGGATCTCATTGATGGCCTGCTGGGTGATATTCATAAAGCATCCGCCGCAGGTCGTTCCGGTCACCGGAACGATAGCCGAGCCGCCGCGGTTCTCTAAAATCCTTTCATAAAGATTTAAAATGGTTTTATCAACTTCCGGGGCAATGCGGCTGCGCTGGCTCTGCAAAACTTTCACCCGGTCCTCCAATATCTTGATCGAATCGTCTATTTCCTTCTTTTCAGAAAAATATTTCTTTTCCTCTTCCGCTAAGACCTTTTTTTCCCCGGTTATCCTGGCGTTGACCTGATCGGAATCCTCAAAGGACATTAAGATCTTTTCTTCGATGATGGATTGATCCGCTTTGATATGCTCGATCTCCGAGATCTTGGCGGTGTATTCCTTGTTGGTCTTAAGAGCGGAAAGCTGGGTATTGGCCTTGGTGATCTCGTCTTCCCTGGTTTTGAGCTCGAGTTCTAGGCTTTTCCGATCCAGGACCGTCTTTTTGAGCTTCTCCTCCCAATTATGCAGGGTGGCTTTCTTATCTTCATAGTGATTCTTGATCTCTTCTAAATAGGCAGGTTTTTCCTCCAGCTCCCGTCGAAATTCATAGATCTCTTTATCTATCTTCTGCAGCTCGATGAGTTTTCGCAATTGATCTTTTAATAAAACTTGCTGTGCCATATCGGAGGGATCCGTAATTTACTGGCCCCTCGTTCCTTTGGAACTCGGGACAACAGTTTAGTCTTTCAAATAAAATTTATGGACACTAAACTGGTGGACGCAGAAGGGATCGCGACCCCGCCAACAGCGGGGAAGTCCCGAAGCTTTTTAAGCTGAGGGAAACCCGTCTGTCCCTTTATGAATCAATCTTTCTTTATTTTTTATACTCAAACGTTTTATTTCAACTTCTCGAATTTGAGCAGTTTGTCGATCAGAACATTTTTCCTTATAAACTAATACCACCGGTCTACGATGACGAGTATATTGTGATCCTCGCCCACTATTATGACATGAAATTCGCTTATCTAAATTTGTTGATGTACCTGTATAAAAAGAACCATCTCGACATTGAACAATATAAACGTACCACATCATAATTATATCTGGTCCCTCGCCTTCGGCTCGCCTCGTGCCGAGCACTCGGTGCGAGGCGGGACAACAGTTTAGTCTTTCTAAATAAAACAAATGAAAACTAAACTGGTGGACGCAGAAGGGATCGAACCCTCGACCTCTGCCATGTGAGGGCAGCGCTCTAACCAGCTGAGCTATGCGTCCTTTTCCCTGGGCCCACCTGGACTCGAACCAGGGACCAAGTGATTATGAGTCACCTGCTCTGACCGACTGAGCTATGGGCCCTAATGAGTAGACACCAGGGACCAATCGATTATAAGTCATCTGCTCTAACCGACTGAGCTACTCCGACGTCCTTGCGGAGTAGGCGTCCCGGCCTTCGACCAAGTCGAAGCGTCGGGATGGGCCCGTAGTTTGAGTCCCTATATACTAATATTTATATAAAATTATACTAAAATTTTGAACATCAGCATACCACAATGACTGCTAATTTTCAACAATTTAAAACAGCCCAAAGTTGTTCCAATTTAAACAGTTAAATGTGCGGGAGAGTTAAAAAGAGGGCCAGTTTACTGATTTAGGACCGTCACGGCTAAATGCCCGGTAGGCTGGACACCCTGGATCGTCATGTTGTAGGAACAGAAAATCTCGAATTCTTTCGGTTTCATGAAATCCTGCCCTTCAAAAACCATATTGGTCGTCTCTCCGGACTTAAGGATCATCTCTTGCGCTTGGGACTGCTGGGTCTGTACCGCCCCCCACATCTTATTGTCATACACACAATAGAGGGTTTTATCAGTAAGCGTCTTTACCCGCATGTGCCGCGGGCTGGTATTCTTAAGTTCAACAACAAAACGAATAGGTTCATACAAAAGATATGTGTCCTTCTCCGCCTTTAGGGTCAATTGAAGCGGCATATATTTCTGCTGATGCTCAGCTAAAAGCGATCCATTCTTGTTGATAATTTCTCCTAGATCAAAATTGTACCGGGCTGAACTTTTTTGGAACCCGGCAAATTTCAACCCCAGGATCGGGAAGGATAAATAAAAGGCATATTGGCCGTATTCTTCGAAGATCTTATCATTCAGCCCAACGATCGTGACCCCGAACTCAAACGGATGGCGCCTCGCCTGCCGGTCAGATTCATTGTATTGATACAAAAGGGCAAAGATACCCTGCTTGTTCTCGTAAAGGACCTTTTCGTCAAACTGGGAAAGTTCTTTATATTTATCTTTGACCGAAAGGATGTCCTGATAAATACTGGCGATGACCTTATTGCAGACTTGCTTTGTGCTTTCGTCCATTTTTAAAGGCGTTGTTTCCGCATGGACGGAATTTATGCCGGCAAAAATAATGAACAGCGTTAAAATGATTTTTTTCATATTAAGCAAGCGGCCTACTTTTTTTCAAAAAGTAGGCCGCTAATGTTTTAATGTTATTTCATCGATCAGTTGTTTTTAGACAACCTCTTCATCCCGGAACGCCATGTCCAGGAAAGATTTTATCCGTCGAGAACGTGTCGGGTGACGCAATTTCCGCAAGGCCTTGGATTCGATCTGCCGGACCCTTTCGCGCGTGACATTGAATTCACTGCCGACTTCTTCCAGGGTGCGGGTCGTTCCGTCATGGATCCCGAAACGCAATTCCAGGATCTTTCTTTCCCTCTCATCCAAGGTCTGCAGGACACCGGAGATCTCTTCTTTCAGCATCGAGTGCAATGTCGCGCTGGCCGGAGAAATGGCTTTACGGTCCTCGATAAAATCACCGAAATGCGTATCGCCTTCATCCCCGATGGGTGTCTGCAACGAGATCGGGATCTGCGAGATCTTTAAGATCTCTTTGACCTTGCTGATCGGAATGCGCATTTGCCGGGCGATCTCCTGGGCTGTCGGTTCCCGTCCGTATTCTTGAACGAACAAGCGGGACACGCGGATGATCTTATTGATCGTTTCCGTCATGTGCACCGGGATGCGGATCGTCCTTGCCTGGTCCGCGATCGACCGCGTGATGGCTTGCCGGATCCACCAGGTGGCATAGGTCGAAAATTTATAACCGCGTTTATATTCGAATTTCTCAACCGCACGGATAAGCCCCATGTTCCCTTCCTGGATCAGATCCAAGAATGAAAGGCCGCGGTTGATATATTTTTTTGCGATGCTGACCACTAATCGAAGGTTCGCTTCCACCAAAAGTTTCTTGGCCTTGTTGAATTTGGCCTGGCGGATCTTGATGATACGCATTTCTTCCTTTAACTGATTGACCGGTTCGCCTAACTCACGGATCAATTTTCCCTTTTCTTTTCTTAAGGCGAGCTGTTCCTGCTTCGTGACCCGTTTCTTGCCTTTTAGGATCCTGCCGATCTTTTCAATGCGGTAAACCGCTTCCTCCATTTTACCGACGATCTCTTCGTTGACGCTGGAAGTCAATTTAAATTCGGCCAAGATCTTCGCGCTTTTTTCCGAACCGACCTGGGTATGGCGGACTTTTTTTATAATTTTATTAAGATCACGGATCAATTTGGGACGCCGTTCCAACTCATCCTTTATAACGTCTTCGACGTTAATGGCCTCGTTCAAAACACCGTTGATGATCTCCAAGGCTTCTTTGCGGGCATAACTCGTTCTGAATAAAGCCTCGGCAAAATTATTCTCGGCCTCTTCGATCCTTTTGGCCAGGCTGATCTCTTCTTCCCGGGATAAAAGAGGGATCGAGCCCATTTGTTTTAAATACATTTTGACCGGGTCATCGAGAGGGATAAATTTATCCGCGTAAACATCTTCTTCGCGGTTTTGCTCTTCTCTTAAACGGCGCAGCTGCTGCTCGCGGGATTCTTTTTCATCTCCCTCGGCATTAGCAGCAGGCTCCTCTCCTTCTTCAGAAGGAGCGTCAACCACCTTAATATCATTTCCATCCAGGATATCGAACACTTGGTCAATGGCCTCGGACGTATCAACGTCATCCGAAAGGCCCTCATTGACCTCATCGTAGGTTAAAAAACCCTTCTTCTGCCCCAGGACGATCAGCTTGTCGATGTCCTCTTTCATTTCATAGGCGGAAGACGATTTCTTACCCTGCTCATTTTGCTTTTTTGGTTTTTTCATCCTTTATCCTTTGCTAATGTTGGTTGAATATATCGAAATGTTCATGCCCTTAACAATTGGTTAAATTCTTTTTTTAATTTTTCAAGCCGGTTATGGTCCTTTTTTGTTTCCGCTAAACGCATTTGTTCCAACAAACTCTGTCTTCGGCTTTTGTTACGGTCCTTGACGATCCGGTTCAA
>MHFY01000137.1:21226-22091 GCA_001805375.1 Omnitrophica WOR_2 bacterium GWA2_47_8
AAGTCCGACGCTGCTTCATAAAGCTGATACATCTTTTCCATGATCGTCCGGATGTCCTGATCTTGGAAATCCGACAGATCGATCGTTTCCTTGGCCGCCGGGATCTTTGTTTGGTCTTCCAATAAAACTTTTAAGATCGTATATTCCGCCGGACGAAGCATCTGTTTGACGCTTTGCTGCGCCAAGGACGCACCGCCTTTTGAAACCGCGCGCGTCGCGGTGCCACTTATCTTTTGCAACTCAACTAAAAGAGCATCTGCCGCAACCCCTAAACCCTGTGAAAGGACTTTTAAATATTCCGACCTTACGATCGCGTTATCAAATCTGTGGATCGTCTTCAGCAATTCCTGTGAGATCTTGGCCCGGCCGTCGATCGTGGCCTTATCATATTGGGTGCACAGCACCCTCAACTTGTAATCGAACAGATCCTCGGCATTCACGATCCTTTCTTTAAAGGCATCGCCCCCGAAGCGCCGGATATAAGAATCAGGGTCTTCATTTTTCGCCAGTGTCGCCACCTTGATGTTCATGCCTTCTTCGATCAAAAGATCGAGGCTGCGCACCATCGCGGACTCGCCAGCCTGGTCACTATCAAACAGCATCACGACATTGCGCGTATAACGGCGCAGCAATTTGATCTGTTCCGTCGTCAGGGCGGTCCCGAGCGAGGCAACGATATTTTTAACGCCCGCCTGGAACGGCATAATAAAATCCATGTACCCTTCGACCACCACGACCTGATCCAAGGAAGAGACCTCGTCCTTCGCCACCTGTAAGCCAAAAAGATGATGCCCTTTGGTATAGATCTCGGTTTCCGGCGAATTAATGTATTTCGCTTCTTTACCTTCCAGGCTTCTGGCGCCAA
>MHFY01000137.1:22121-24909 GCA_001805375.1 Omnitrophica WOR_2 bacterium GWA2_47_8
TCGGGAACGTGATACGGTTACGGAACCTGTCATAGAACCCTTCACGGCTTTCCTTAACAACGACCAATCCCGACTTCTCGATCAAATTCAAGCTGATATCTTTTTTTCTTAAATACTGAAAGAGCGTTTCCCACTCATCAAGGGCAAAACCCAGCTTAAAATTCTTAACGATCTCTAAGTTAACGCCGCGCTTCTTTAAATATTCCCTGGCCTTGTTCGTCGCCTCGTCTTTACTCGTCAAAAGGTTATGATGAAAGAATTCCGCCGCCAACTGATGGACCTGATAAATGGCCTGGCGTAGATTTTTTGATCTATTATCGCCTGCATTCTGGCGCGGGACCTCAACCCCGGCTTTCTCGGCGAGCAATTCCACGGCTTCGGGAAAAGTCAGGCTTTCCTGTTTCATCAGGAAGCTGACGATATTTCCGCCCACACCGCAACCGAAACAATGAAAGATCTGCTTTTCGGGATTTACGACAAAGGACGGTGTCTTTTCGTGATGAAAAGGGCACAGACCCTTGAAATTTTTACCGGCTTTCTTTAGGACCGCGTATCCGGAGATGACCTCCAAGATATCGCAGCGGTCCAATATTTTAGCGATAGTTTCTTCCCCAATAAATCCCATATCCAAGCCACGGTTAAATATGCCCCATGAATGGGGCAAGTTTTATGTAAAATTACGTTTGATCCTTCTTCTTCTCCCCGACATTCCGAAGGTCAAACACTTTTAAATTCAACTTCTCGCTTGGAAAATATTTACTGACCACCTGATCATAAACGAAATGGTAGATCCGCGGCGCCACATCAATAAAGTATACCCCACTGAATGACCGCCTGGTGCTTTTCGCAAGATACTCATTGTCAACCACCATAAAGAATACCAAAGTCAAAGAACAAACTAAAAACCCCCGAAGAATTCCGGTAAAAACTCCAAACCAACGGTCAATGACCGGATGAGCCTGCACCCTTAACATTAATGTCCACCCATCTCCGACCAGCTTGAAGATCAAAGCGACCGTTAACCAGAGAATAACAAACGCCAGCGGTTCCTGGATCATCTCCGGAATAAAAACATATTCATTTAAAGTTTCACCAAAACTAACGTAATAGTGCAAAATAACAAATATCGCGGTAAAAGTTCCAATGACCCTAAAGACTTCAGTCACAAGGTTGCTTCTCAATCCGACCAAAACAACTCTGGCAAAAATACAAGCGATTAAAATGTCTATCCAATTGAAATTAAAAGAGATATCCGCAGGCATTTTTATTTTCTGGGCTTAAAAGACGCTCAAGTATAGCATACGCCTCCCTGACTGTCAAGAAAGCGCTATCATTTAAAAAATATCATAACTAATTGATACTATTGATGTTACAGGCCTTACTAAAACTAAAATTCTCAGGTAAACCTTGACAATCCCCGCATAAGGTGATATCTTTCCATGCATGGATAACCCTTTAACCAATATCGACAATAAAATAAGAACGCAACTTGAACGGGCGCAGAAAGAACTGACACTGCTTTATAATATCAGCAACGCCATGCGCACCACCCTTGAGCTGGACCATATCCTCTATATCATTTTGACCAGCGTCACCGCGCATACCGGCTTAGGATTTAACCGCGCGTTTCTTTTTCTGGTCAATAAATCCGACCGCACCATCGAAGCCAAAATGGCCATCGGCCCAGAATCGGGAGAACACGCCGATAAGATATGGAACTACATCAGAAAATCTGAACAGGACCTGGAAGACCTCATTTCCCGGGATAAGGTCCATTTGACCTTTAACTCTTCCAAACTTTATCAATCCATCAAAGATTACAAGGCCTCTCTGGACCCGACCAGCAACAACCTTCTGACTAAGATCTATTTTCAAGGGGCACCGATGAGGCTGACCCAGGAAGATCTGGCTCAATACAGCCATGATCCTTTATTAAATATCTTACAAACCCCGGAGATCATCGCCGTGCCTTTAAAAGCCCAAGACATGGTCAACGGTATTATCCTGGCTGATAATCTTTATACCAAGAAACCCATCACCGATGAGGATCTGAAGATCTCAGAAATGCTGGCCAACCAAGCCGGCCTCGCCATCGAAAATTCCAGGCTTTACGAAATGATCGTCCAAAAAAGCCATAAAGATTCTTTAACCGGTTTGTGGAATCACGGCTATTTTCAGAATGCCTTGGCTGAAGAGATCAAAAAAGCCCAAAACAACAACGCGCATACCTCGCTTTTGATGATCGACATCGACAATTTCAAAAAACTGAATGACACGTTAGGGCACCAGATCGGCGATATCGTCTTATGTGAAACTGCGGAGATCCTTAAAAAATGCGCGCGTGAAAATGATCACGTCTGCCGTTACGGCGGTGAAGAGTTTTCTATTGTCTTATCCCAGACAGATAAAAGGCAAGCTTATGCGATCGCTGAGCGAATACGTGAAAATTTTGAGCACTACAAATTCAAATACGCCGCCACACATCAGGACATCCACATGACGGTCAGCATCGGCCTGGCGACCTTCCCCGAAGACACCCAAATCCAATCAGAATTAATTGAAAAAGCTGATAAGGCTATGTACATCGCCAAGGTCAGCGGCAAAAATCAGACCATCGTCTACGAACCTGGGAGTTAAGCCCCGACGGCCACTTCCTCCTGCGCTTCTTTCTTCTTATCATCAGAAAATTTAACTGAAACGATCTTGGAAACGCCCATCTCCTGCATTGTGATCCCGTACATAACGTCGCTGCTGGCGATCGTCTTTTTATTGTGCGTGATAACGATGA
>MHFY01000138.1:0-8009 GCA_001805375.1 Omnitrophica WOR_2 bacterium GWA2_47_8
AAAGAATAGAAAAATAGCAAAGCTCTTTAAAAGTAAAAGAGCGCAGAACACCGCGGAGTATGCCCTTATGATCTCCTTGGTCGTTGCGGCGGTTATTGCTATGCAGCAATACGCACAGCGCGCCATTCAGGCAAGGATCAGGGACGCTGCCAATTACATGGCGGTGAACAGCGGGTTGGGAGCTAAAACCATACAGTATGAACCCTATTACTTGCAGCGCAGCTACGATTCCACCTCAGAAAGTCAGGAAACTGCCTTTTTGCGAGGGAACGGTGTTGCGGGTTCAGCTGGGTCAACTAACCGTACTCGAGGATCAGGTGGGTTTGAATTGTTCAAGTACGACACCAGCTTAGGCCTTACTAACAGCTTCTAATGTTTTGTTTTAAGCCTAAGTTTTAAAAAGTAAACGAGATCATTTTTTTAAGGAGGTTTAACCAATGCTTAAATATTTAAGAAAAAAGAAAGGGCAAAGCACCCTGGAGTACGTCATCTTGATCGTTGTCATTATAGGTGCTTTAATAGCGATCCAGGTGTACCTTAAAAGAGGTATCCAGGGCCGCATGAGACAAGCAGCGGATGATATTGGTGATCAGTTTTCCGCCGGCAACTACAACGAGGACCGGACCACTTACACCAAAAGTAACACACGGGAAACATTCACATCCGGTGTTACGAACAGATCGCTGCGTTCACAAGAGATCACGAATACAACCGTCAATGGTCGTATTATTAACGGTCTATTAGGATTCTAAGGCCGTTTTAGAGAGGTTGTTGTTTTCGTAATCGGTTCACAGGACATGGCTTACTTGGGGGAAATATTTCTTTTCGAGTAAGCCATGTTCTGTGAATGAGCACTGAACTTACCTTCGCTTTGCTCGATAAGTTCATGTGCGAATTGATCCCGCGGATTCTGACGGGATCTCGTCACAAACTTAAGATCTCTCCTGATCGAGTTTAAAAATTTTTTGCAAAAGTTAATAAATTAATTAATTTTTTTATTTATAATAAGTATTAATACTAATAATGATGCTACTTAAACGACTAAAACAAAAAAATGGACAGGCTGTTCTGGGCGAATATGTTCTGCTTTTTTTCCTTGTTGTCGCCGGGATCACGGCCATGAGCGTTTATATGAAGCGGGCCATCCAGGGGCGTTTGCGTGATTCGCGTCAGTATATGCAGAGGATGGTCCTTAATACTTTAAGGGATCAAAGTATCCCGGGTGATCCAGATCCCCAGATTTGGGCTGAATACGAACCTTATTACATGAACCGGGTCACGGATACCAGCTCAACGATTTATGATGAAAAACATCTTCTACCCAGCGGCCCGGGAACCACGTCCGGGATATACCGCAGCAGGATCGATGAAACAAAGGTAATCAAATCAACGAGCAATCAGGCGCCGCCCAAGGATGCTAATTAGAAAAAAATATCAAGGAAAAGGATTTTTGCATCAAAGAGACGCCCAAACGATCCTGGAGTACATGAGCCTCATCGGCATTATTGCGGCTGTGTTCCTCGCGATGTCAGCCTATATTGGACGCGGCCTTCAGGGCATGGTCAAGCTGGTGGCCGATCAAGTCGGGAACCAAAAGGACGCGGACCAGAGGCCGAAACAGGTCCCGGGCCAGCGCGATGACCGGGGTTTTTTGATCAATTCCTATACAGCAGAAAGAGACTTTAAGTCTAAGCTAAGCGAAACAATTCCGGGTGGGAATTTTATTTATCGGTACGGAGATCGGGTTGAGAGCGATTCTCACGCCATAACCAATTTAGGTTTTAGGGAAAAGCCGCCATAACGTATGTTTATAAGACGAAAGAAAAAAATAGGGCAAACCACGCTGGAGTATGTGATCTTGCTGGTTGTCGTTATCGGCGCTTTCTACGCCGCCAGCCTGTATTTAAAGCGCGGTGTCCAGGGCCGCTGGAAGATCGCGGTGGATGATCTGGGCGACCAATATGACCCGAGACTTGCCAGAACGTCCATTAACCAAATTTTGATGCAGAACATCGAGACCACGATCGTTGCGCAGAATGTGGTCAACGGTTTTTGGACGTTACGGGTAGATACTACGAATAGTATAGAGCTCAAACGAGGCACGGCAAACGTTATGGGCTACTAATTTTCGAGCGAGAATGAATTTAAATAAATTTTTAGAACAAAAAACAGCTCAAACAGCCCTCGAATTGGCCATCTTCGGCGCGGTCGTATTTTTTGTCATTGGGATCTTGGTGCGCCAAGCCTTTAATGCCAACTACACCCAGAACCATACCTTCCGGGCCATGCGTTATGCCCTCTCACAATCTTTTAAAACATCACATGGGTACGGCATCCCGTTACCCGGTGGGGAAGCATCCGAGCCTTCCAGCGCCAGGAACGTCGCGAGCATTTTATTCATTGAAGATCGTTTGACCCCGACCGCTGAGAAATACGGCTCTCTGACCAGGACACCGTATGTTATCGCCTCAGCGGGTTCATTCTCCCAAAATCTTTTTTTGCCGCTGGATTATAATACGGAGCATGGCCCGGAAGATTTTAATATCCCCCGTTTTGATGTTTTTGTTAACGGCCAGCATTTTGTATTTTCCTTAGCCGGCTTCAGGGAAATTGGCGGCTTGGATCAGCTAGGCACATTGCCCCCGGGGTATGGTTACGAAAATGATTGGATCAACAATTGTATCCAACGAACGGTTGTAGATTTAACAGGCCCTCACTTAGAAACACGGGGGTGTTTGGGTTTTCATCAGGTCATTGTGCAGATGCCGCAGGGTTTAAATTCAAAATATTGCCATCAGGACGATAGCAGTTGTACTCAAACGCCGCCCTCCTGTAATATTTGCACTAATTGGCCTGTAGCCAAGCGTTTTGACCTGGATCAAAATCCAGGAACAGGGGTTGAAGTGGCTGCTGTTGATAGAGCAAACTTTACCTGGCAATGGTATCTGATCAAGGCCTTTGTCCCGGAACAGTCGAAGAGCTGGGGCAGCGCGGTTTTCAATGGACAAGTGGTTCAGAGGATCATTCCGTATAATAATGCCCCGGTCGCGCAACCTTACGGAGAAACTATTTCTATCGGTCAGGACAAAAGAAAAAATATCAATGTCGACGTGGATAAAGACCTGAAAGAAGAATCGATCTTAGCGGTTGAGACAAATGAGTATGGCGTTATTAGAAAAGTAAAATTTTTAGACGATCAGGCCGGGGATTTTGATATTACCCGTGATGATATCTCCTTGGGCCCTGACCCAGGCTTGCAGGACAATGTGTCCATGTACACAACGACCAGAGATGGAACTTATTTCTTGATGCAAGAGGGAAAATTATTTACCGGCACAGACCCTCTTGACAGGCAATATGTCCGCAGTGTGCAGAAAAAAGACAGGGTGGATATCATTGAACGCGTTTTTCAGTTAAGCAGCGACACAGGGCATCTTTGCGGGAATGGCACGGTTAATCCGCGGTTATCCAACCCAATATGTACACCCGCGGACAACAGCGGCTGTATTTATTGGGATGTCGGCAATCATCAGCCGAATTACAAGCAGAACCCTGACGTCGAGGCCTGCGCTTCTGACGCAACGCCGCCGTTTACAGATTGTTTTATATCTAATAATTACATGGGGAAAGGGCCGATGCGTAAATTAACGTGTTTTGACGAAGATGCCAAGACACTTTATATCCGCAGCCGTATCCAGGACCTGGGAGGGCGAAAATGGGTGACGAGGATGGAGATACCGCCGTAGTAATATATAAATATTTTTAGGAAGTCAGAGACCAGAGGCCAGAAGTCAGACAAAATATTTTTCTGACTTCCGGCATCCTGCTTCTGGCTTCGATCTAAAACGATAAAAATATGTGGAAGATCAGGAATTTTAAAAAGCAGAATGAAAGTGAAAAAACGATGCCCCCGGCACAGGCCACCATTGAATTTGTTTTTAGTATGATCCTGGTCATGTTTTTGGCGTATGGGCTGATCATGGTTTTCCGCTGGGGGGGCGTGAGCCTTGCTGAACGGCGCATGATACACGAAAAACGGCTTTTATCGAGCATTGAGGAAAATTGGGGCCAGCCGCGTTGCGTGGTGTCGAACGGATGGATCTGTCTTAATTGGTACACGCCATCGATCAATGAAGGGCCCCTGAATCAGTTGGACCCTTTTTATTCCCGGCCGCGCAGGATGTGCGCCGTATTCGGAGATTGTAAATAACAGTTTTATAGGAGAATCATTGCTGGTTAGACTTAACAAATTTTTTAACATTTTCCGTCGATCGGTGCGCTCCGACCGCGGCCAGGTAGGCATTATCCTGATCCTTATCGCCGCCATCGGCTTGATCTTGTATGCCGCTATCCTTAACCTTTCCAAGGACGCAGGAATAAAAACCTTAGTGACGATCAGCGCCAATGTCACAGCCACCCAATTGGGATCGCTTATGGCCAGCTACGGGGAATCTCTCTTTCAGACGAGTTTAGGCGGCCGGCGGCGGGTTTGCGGTTTTACCGGCCTTTTCGCGGCCATTATTGTTGTCATCATCATCATTATTATTATTGTTATTTCGATTATCACGGTCGGACTTGGAGCCATTGTTGCCGGCGGCATTGGTACCGGGGGTTTTGTAATGTTAGGCCTGGCTTTAGCTCTTGCTGTAGGAGGGGCTGTTTTACAGGCAACGTCGGTCAATCCCGGTATGACAAAAATGTGGAATAAAATGATGTCAGCGGCATTAACGCCGGAGGATCAATTTGTGGAAAGAGGGATATCCGCCGGGTTACAGAGCAGTGTCACCGATAACGCTAAGATCCCGGATCTTTATGATCTGGACATGGATACGGTTTTTGGGATTACGTCACAGGGCCGGTATCGCGACCAAGTCAGTCGTTATGCCTATCATTATACGCAGCGTTTAAAGCGCGCCCAGCTGCCGGATTTTGCGGCTGTTCAGAGGTTTAAAGACGGCCTGCAAAGATTTGTTTGGGTGGAAGGCAATTTAGATTGGGGTTTATATGATGCCATTGATTGCCGGATCGATGCCCTTCATCCGTGCTGTCAGTATGATCCTCAGAATCCTGTCCAGGGCCAAGTTCCTGCTGTTTGTAATCCCTGCTGTTTGCCGGAATATTATCCTTCGGATCAGCCTATTCCTCCCAATGAGAATGACCGAATACGTCCGGAATGCTGTGATAATGGGAAATATCCAGGTGGCCTACATCAAAATGATGATCTTCCGCCGGAATGCGGACGGTCGGGCCCTCCAGGGAATCCCGGCTTATATTGTCGGGATAATTCTACAGTAACTTCCTATGGGGAGGTGCTGAATCCGTACGGGCCGTCTAATCCTTATATCTATGAACCGTTTTACGATAATTTAAGAAATAGTGTTTTGAAACGATCTTTTAGGGAAAAGATCGGCCGTGACGATATGCATCGCATGTATCGAAAATCTGCGACAACTCCTAACGGGGCGGCACAGTCCGCCGAACCCGTACCGCCGACAATAGCAACGGCATTTTATCCGGCTTATCGGATAGAGGATACAACCGGTTTTCATACCGTGACGGCACCGACAGAATATACGACCGGCGTTTATGAAAGCCTGCATAAATTTGTGGACTGGGAGATCGACCTCGCCGCGGCTGAGGCTAGCATTCCCTCTTTTTCTAATAATTTAGGATGCCACTGGACGACAATTACTCACCCAGATTGTCTTACATTTGACAATGCCAAACTATCTCCTAAAAATCAACGTCTTGGCGCGCTGCCTTGGCCTGCTCTTCGCAGCGGCCGTCTTTTTGTCGACGGGAGTAATAATCCTCCCACCGCTCCGCCGCTTAGGCCGGATAAGATAGGCAGTATTGCTAACTTAGCCACTCCTAATGATCAATGCCCATGGGGTTATCCTGCCGCATTCCCTGGTCCCGGGCTTTATAAAAAAGGAACGGATAGATTCTGTTCGGTGGCTCAGGGAACGCCTCGGCCCGGTGATTATCCTTTTTTTATTAATGAAGGCGGTGTTTTTAACCTCCAAAATTCCACCGGCTGGCCTTATTATTCACAATGTCCGAAACACGGGAACATCCCTTTTGGCTGCACGGATGGAGGGGTGCCGGCTGATTGTACTTGTGATGAAGCAAATTCTGGAGGAAACAGGGCTGATAAAAAACTTTGGGCTGACGACAGTTTGGATGAGATCACTTACGGCATGACGGATTTTATTTTGTTCGCCAACGATATTGTTTCCCGGGAGACAGAAGATCTTATCTCTACGATTGATACCTGGTATCCGGAAGCGGCAAAGTGGATCGAAAAAGCAGGGGATCCCATGAATTATCCTCAAGACGGGGATCTTTGGATCTGGTATAGTGAATTAAAGAATTGGCAGGCCGCTATTAATAGCTGGGTCGATGGCAATTACGCTGTTTCGGATTGGCACGATGCCTGGTGCTCGCCAAACATGGTCGCGCCTAACGGAGTGCCGACACCGTATTATAATCCGGCTGAATTTCAGGACACTCAGGGTGGTCAGTCAAAGGTCACATTGGATGAGGTTGTGGCTTGTTTGCAATGGAATGTGGAAGATCCGCAGGATGGCTGGACGGGCCCTCCCGTTAACGGGAATGTGGCCAAATTCCAAAATTGTTTTACAAATTGTTCTCCGGCGGCCTGCGCGGATATGCCGCGTTCTTTGGTTCCCAATTTTAATCCTTCGTTTACGGGGGCAAGCCCTGACCTGGCTGTGCTGCAGGCGTGTTCGAATTTAACTCCCAGCAACACGGACGGCTGTATCGCCGCTCATTCCGGTGGCGGCGGGCCTTGTACAGGGCCGGTTTTTACTAATCCAATTTATGGTATCCCTGCGTGGAATGCTCCGAACACGGCTTCTATCAACTCGGTACGGGCTTGCGCGTCCTGCGCGGGGCAGCCGGGGACGTGCGGCCCCGGAGGCGTCATAAATTGCCAGAGCGCGACGGTAGAACGAAGCTTTATTGAAGCCGCGAAATGTTTCTACGGCGGGTATGGCAGCTGCTGCAGCTGGGGAAGCGGGATAACGGGATATTCTAATTTTCCAGCCGGTAAATTTTATGACTGGAAACTGGGCAATACTTTTTATAATTCGGTCATGAATGCTTTGGGGACATGCCCGTGGATGTCGGTCGCCGGCAATAGTTTTTCCAACGCCTTAGCCGCGGCGTATCCGATCGCAGATCCGTCGCATCAACAGCAATTTTTAAACTGTGTGAATGGATGTAGTATTTTTTCCAACTGTACATTTAATCTTAATCTTGCCATTCCCAGCTGTGAAAGTTGTAAAAATTTACCGCAGCAAAATGGAGCGGGTGTTCCATATAATTTGGAACCGTTTTATGATGGCATAGCGAAATGGCCCACAGATTCCAATGATATGCTTAGTTTTTATAACTGTTTAACCGGGTCTTGCAACGCAGCGACCTGCGGGAGCCTGCCGACTGTTAGTGCCGGAGGAGATTCTTATAATATCCCGGCTTTTAATGATCCAACGGTCGCGCCTAATCCTGCTATCCGGGCAGGGTATGACAACTGTTATTCATGTGAAGGAAATATAGGCGGGCTCTGCGGCCCTGGAGCTCCGTATGTGGATTTACAGTGCAACAACGCCTTTATAACCAAGAGTGACGTTGAGGCTTCGGTCTGCTTTTACGCCGGAAGCTGTTGTGATCCATGGCAGGGGCCAAGTGGGCCGGGCGACACCAGGCATTATGATTGGGCGGAGGTGGGAAATAATTATTATGACGCGGTCAAAGCCGCGGAAACGATCGCCGGCGGTTCGTCCTGTCAGCGTGTACCGACATTAAGTCCTTATTTAATCGGCATTCAGCAGAGTTTGCAGGAAGCGCAGAATCAGGAAATTAAGTTCAAGAAACGTTTAGAGGTCCTCGACGGGATAACAGGGGATCCGGAAGGCGGGATCGTCCAGGAGGAGAAGGAATTCTCTAATACCTTAAAGGAGTCTGTCACGAATCAGAACAGTGAT
>MHFY01000138.1:8050-14768 GCA_001805375.1 Omnitrophica WOR_2 bacterium GWA2_47_8
ATTTTTGGAAGATCCTGCCGGTCCCGCCAGAGGATTGGTTGAATTCATGAAGAACAGACGCCGTCAGCCGGCCACAGCCCGTCAGGCGATCTATGCCTGGCAAGGTGAAGTGCCCCGCAACAGCCCCCCGGGCACGATAGGTTCTTGGCATATTGTCAGGGTGGATGTGCGTATCCCGCGGCGCTGTACCGCGCCATGGAACAATACTCCCGACGCCCCCACGTATTGCAATTCGGGCGGCGGAGATGACCCGCAGTGGCCGTACGTGCGTACCTATACAAAAAGCTGGGGAACGAGGCGGTGCTATGAATTGGACGACGGGGGCGGTGATGTGAGAGGGATGGTGAAGGCCCGGATCACCCGTTTTGATGAAAGCGAATCCCGCGCTCCTTTGCGTTTTCCCGGCGGCGGATTGATCTGGAAGTTTAAATTTTCTAATCCGCTGAGCGGCGCGCCTAATTTAGGCGGGCGGACAACGGATCAGTATATTCGCAGCAGTTGCGGTTCATTTATGGACCCGGAACCGGGCGTCTTGCCGGATCCTCCGCAGATAGACGGCGCCTTTTTGCTGGACTGCGCCAGTCCCAATAATTCGGTATCCAATCATTGCGGAGATCCCCTGGGCTCAACGATTGCTTGCTGGAACGCGGTGAACACGCTTCTTAAGCACGGCGTTACATCCGAGGCCTGTACGGAATATTATTGGCGCGCAGGAACAAGGCCCGGATTCAATATAAAATTCGTGGAATGTAAGAAGTTTTATTAGGAGAGATAAAAATTTTAATAACCAAGATACAAGAGACAATAACCAAACAATTTTTAAAATCGCAAATTACAAATCGTTCATTGAAATTTGTGATCTTGGGATTTATTTGTATCTTGTATCTTGGTTGTTGTATCTTTTAAAAATGTTTAAATTCTTTCATAAAAAGAAAGCTTTAGCCACCATCGAATATATCACGCTCATGGTTATCCTTTTGGGCGTTTTTGTTGTGTTCAATACATATATCATCCGGGCCATGTCCGGGCGCTGGAAGTCGGTGGGAGAAGGATTTGACCAATTCAGGCAATATGATCCGAAGGCGACGACCCGCTGCGCCTACGATCCAAATTTTACTAACCGTTGGTATAATGCCGATTGTTATGAAAAAAGATGCGATTGCCATACTGTGCGGGCAACGAACATGACATGCGATGACTGTATCCGCACGACGTGCGGGACGCCGTATTGTGATTGACGATAAAAGATAGAAGTCAGACGCAAGATGTCGGATGTCGGAAAATGATTTAATATGCGAAAACTTTTTATTAAGGATTTAAACTTGTATTTTCTGGCATCTGACTTCCTGCTTCTTACTTCTCTAAAGAAATAGATTATAAAAGGAGAGTTTTTATGGCCTTAACATTATTTATCGTTTTTGCGGCTGTGGCGATCTTAGGATACGCTGTTATTCCTAATATTTACAATACGACCATTGTTCTGGCCCAGAAGCGTGAAAAAAAGTTAGCCACTAAAATGGAAAGGCTCCTGCCGCGTTCGGAGATCAAAAAAATGTCGCGTTATCTGATCTTTGCTCCGGTCGCCTTGGCCGTTGCCTTGTTCTTGCTTTTTCCCGGGCAGTTAAAGCTTTTCGGCGTGCTTTTTGGGATCGTGCTGGGGTTTATTATTCCCAGTATGTACACCAAATATCTTCAGAAATATAATCAGAGCAAATTCAGCGATCAGCTCGTTGACGCCTTGATGATCATGTCCAGCTCCTTTAGAGGGGGTTTAAGTTTGGTGCAGGCCCTGGAGGCGGTCGTCGATGAAATGCCGGACCCCATCAACGCGGAATTCTCGACCGTGTTAGGCGAAAATAAAATGGGCGTTTCTCTGGAAGAGGCCTTGAACCATTTATACAACCGGATGCCGTCCTCAGCGATGCAGCAGATGATCACCTCGATCTTGCTGGCCCGTGAAACAGGGGGAAACCTGCCCATCATTTTCACGCGGATCGTGAACAATATCCGGGAAACCAAGAAGATCCAAGGGCAGATCGATACCCTGACCATGCAGGGAAAGATCCAGGGGATCGTCATGGCCCTTCTGCCGATAGGGTTTGGTTTTGTGGTCTATTCCAGCAACCGTCATTACCTGGAAACTATGCTTAATACCGACGTGGGGCGCATGATGCTTATATACGCGGTTGTTTCGGAAACAATAGGCGCTTATATGATATTTAGGATCAGCGCGATCAAGGATGTGTAAATAATTGAAGTAAGAGGCAAGAAGTCAGATGTCAGAAAGATAAAATAGAAAAATTAAAAAGGGTAGAAATGTTTTTGAAGTTTTTGATTTTTATGCTTTTAAGCGGTTTCTGATATCTGACGTCTGACATCTGATTTCTTAAAAAAGGAGTAAATATGGTCCTCATGATCCTCGTCATAGTTTATATGAGCGTTTTTAGTTTTATTTTAGGGGTGATGCCCATGGAATGGGAACATCGCCCCACCTTGCGGCCGCTGGAGTTTGAGACGCCGACCCAAAAGAGAAAGTTCAGTTTGCGCGGGGTACTGAGGGCCCTTTCGATCTTTGCCCGGCCGTTATGCACCGGTGAAGTCCGGCGCAGGATGATGAAAGACCTTTCTTTGGCGCACGTGAACCTTAACCCGGAAGAATTTATGTCTTTAAAGATCTTGGCGATCGCCCTTATTTTGATCGTCACGTTCCCCATGGTGGAGCCGGATCTGGTCGCTTTTTGGATCTTTATGTCATTTGGCGCTGGGTATACGCTGCCTGAATTCTGGCTTAAGGGAAATATTAAAAAGGCGAAGAATGTTATGGTCAAAGAACTTCCCGACGCCATTGATCTGCTGGGCTTGTGCGTTAACGCCGGCCTTGATTTTATGCTGGCGCTGAAATGGGTCGTTGATAAATCGTCCCCATCGGTCTTAATGACCGAGTTAAATACGGTCATGCAGGAAATTAACGTGGGTAAAACGAGAAGAGACGCGCTGCGCGATCTGGCCCAAAAGTATGAATTACCGGACCTTTCCTCATTTTCCCGGACCTTGATCCAGGCGGATAAAATGGGTACCTCGGTCAGCGAGGCCTTGAACGTTTTGTCGGAAGATATGCGTTTGGCCCGCTGGAGAAGGGGGGAGCAATTAGCCTTAAAGGCTCCTCTTAAGATGCTGGTTCCGCTTTTGTTTTTCATCTTTCCGGTTGTCGGGATCTTGGTGGCCGGCCCCATCCTCCTAGACTTCATTTTGAATAACCCGCTTAAATCACTGAGCGGTTGAGGGTCATTTAATTTAACAAAGCGCGGGCCTCTTTTGCCGTTCACGGCAGAAGAGGCCCGCAGTGTTTATAGGCCATAACTCTTCTCAAAAAATCCACCGTAAGGTTTCGTTATATTAGATTGGACATATGTGACTAATGTCCAATCTATGTTTTATTCTCCCCGGCAGCTGTTTATATATTCACAATAATGTCCATTCTGTAATAATTTAAGTGAAAAAAGCACCTATCGCCAAGATCCGCTTCCGCATTTTATAAATTCCCCTCTGATCCTCTATTTTTAAATATGCAGTATCTTTAATGAGCCCACTTGATATATACATATTTATATAAAATACTATTAAGGGTATATGAAAAAGTGTCAAATATTTTTCAATTTTTTGGCGTTCCTGAAAATTATTTTATAGACTAAACTCACTGTACTATCAATAGTTTACGTGAACTAGGAAAGCGTTTTCTATAATACTACTTTAATTATATTTTATATTTCTCGAGGAGGAATTAGACAAAATTTTTATTGAACACGGATATTTTTTTGATAAATTACGTAACATATTGATAGCAAACACGATAAATACGAATAAAAAATTTGCCCAGCCTTGCCGCCTATATATTAGGATGTTATACTTGAGCGTAACTTGAGAAAGTGATCCGGAAGTTCAATAGAAGCAAAACAAACCAAAACAAAAATGACCAACGCCACGGGAATCATAATTGTTGAATTTGTTTTGAAGTTTTTTTTCCGCCAAAGGCGGATCCGCTTCTAGCGGAAAAGGGGATGCCCAGAAAAATCGTGGCAGCCCCGTTTTTATTTTAGGTTTTCACTGAAACCTATATGGACTTGAAACCAAACACGAACACAATATCAAGATCACATCACACAAGTGACGATTTCGTCACAGCGTATCCGTTAGCATTATCTCTACCCGTGGCCGCCTGTAGGCGAGCCTCGCACAATGGTATTAAAGTGCGGGCCGCACATTGCCCTATTTTCTCATCCAATTCTGTTCGGGGCGAATTATCAGATTGGACAATTAAAACTAAATAATATGGATAACTCATTGGACATAAGCAGTAACCCAGAACCCCTTAATAATAAGACTAATAGTAATAATGGGACTGATACTTCATTGTCTCCCACGCCTTCTCAGGTAAAGGGGCCGGATCCGGTCAATTTTACCCCGGACGAACTGCAGAAGCTGGTCCCGGCTGAAAAAGGACGTTATTTCAAAAGCCGCTTTGCTTCCTGGATCAAGGCCGTGGCCTGGATCGTTATTTTTACCTTTGTCCCGGAACAGGCAAGCTGGGCTTTTAATTATAACCCTACCGTCCTTTGGGGCCAGGAAAGATCCCAGGCCCAGGCCTTAAGCCCTGACGCCTCCCCGGATGAGATCGCCTCTGCCAAGGTCGCGTCCAGCGTTGCGGACCTTTTGAACAAGATCGCTTATAAAGAAAAAACCCAGTTACAGCTTAAGCTTCCCATCAATGAAAAAGAAGACCCGGAACTCAGCACAAGGTCCCTGGTCATCACGTCCAACATTTTATTCACTAATAATTTCATCCGCAAGATCGGGACCTGGCTGCAGGATCCTGAGATCCATCCGTTAAACTGCGGTATTTATGCCCTCAAAGACCTGTTAGCCAAGCATGATATCTTTTTATCTTTAGAAGAGATCTCGGTCATGACCCTGATGGTCGATCTGATGAACAACATCGTAAAGCCGGGGGACCCGAAATTAAAGACCTCACTGTACGCCATCAAAGAGATCGTCCGCGCTTACGGGTTGGAAGCAAACCCGGTCAAATTACAGAATTTTGAGGATGTCGTTAAGATCCAAACGCCGTTCATCGCGAGCCTTTCGGATGAGCATTTTGTCACGGTCACGCGGGTTGAAGAAGGCAAAATTTATTTCAGTGATATCGGGCGGTTGCGTTCCCTGGCTCAGGAAGAATTCCTTAAAGAATTCACCGGATTCGTTCTTGCCTCTTCGCTTGATCGATCTAACGTTGAGTATGAGATCCTTTCCGACGCGACCATGGCGTTCGTGTGGGGGTCCCGTTGGCACAGTAAGGTGGATGAACTTCCGGGATTGATGTCTGCCGGTGATATCGCTTTGACTGTCGCTATCCAGGTTGTCGGCGCGGTCTTGGGCGCGATAACAGGCGGCGGCGGGTTAGTCGCGGCTGTCTTTGCTTTAGGCGCGGGTCAATTTGCCAGCTCCTTAGCTCAGGCCTGCGCGGCGGAAGGGATGTGCTCGGAAAAAACAGCCTTTATTTTAAATGTGACGGTTTCAACGGCTTTGACGTTCGGGGCCAGTTCTGCTACCTCAGCCTCTAACGCGGCTACCGCCGCAGGGACGCAGGTGGCTGTCTCAACGATCCTTTTACAATTTTTAAAGGGCATGGTTATCGGCCTCGCCGTAGGTGTTGTCAAAGGGATGGTCATGTATGAGGTCACCCAATGGTTAAATGACGAATTAGGCGACAGCATGGACCCGATCATCAAGCAGGCGATCGTGGGTGTTATTTCTTCTTTGGCCGCGGATCTGGCGGTGGGAGGGGTTATATCCGGACTCGGAGGCATAGGTATTGATATGGGGCCTTTTGCCGGTTTGGGTAATTTAAGTTCTATTTTGATCAATTCATTAAAGAGTGCTGCGGCCACGGCCGTAGGTGTGCTGGCAAGGATCATCGCGGAAAAGAACGGCGTTGAGGCAGACAGCATGATGTCTCAGGCCATCGGCGCATTGTTCACGGCGCTGGCCGCTATCGGTATCCATTATGCCACACGGCCCAGCACGGAAACACAATTAAAAGATAAGAAGAAAGAAGGAGAAGCCCAACAAGCGGAAGTTAATAAATTAAAGGGGGAAAGAGCAGCATTAGGTGAGGCCATTCAAGGAGAAAATTTAACGCCGGAACAAGAGGCAAAGCAAGCTGCGCAGCAGGCGCTCGATCTAAAGATCAAGAACGCGAGCGCGGAATTAGCAACTATCAATAGGGATATCGGAAAATTACAGGTCAAGTTGGCCGCTGAGGTCCAGGGAGCAAGGGAAGATAGTTTGGATGAGATCAACGGTGATCTAAAAGATGTTAAGGGCGATATTAAGGGCTTGGAGACAGAAGAAGCACGGTTGCAAACTAAAATAGATCCGGCCGGGAATGAAGAGGAACAGAAAGCATTGCAGGCCGAGCTGGATAAAGTCGAGAGCGATTTGGAGGTCAAGAACAATGAAAAATCGGAGCTTACAAAAAAGCGGGAGGTTCCGCTTAAGGAAGCTTTGGACGCTCGAGATGTGAAGGCCAAATTAGAGCAGGCCCAAGGCGAAGTGGAGCGTAAAGGCAAGGCGTTAGATGCAGCCAATAAAGAATTAGCCGCGGCAGAAGCGCGTGGAGGAGCTTCGGACGACGAAATAAAATTATTAGAAGTGGATGTCG
>MHFY01000139.1:0-14685 GCA_001805375.1 Omnitrophica WOR_2 bacterium GWA2_47_8
GGGGCCTTCTCCCTTATAAGCGCTGACTAATTCATCGGCTAGCTTCGTGATCATAGCCTTTCCCTTCTTGTTCCTCGCAAAATCCCTGATCCAACGCAACGCTAAAGAATTTCCACGCGGGACGTTGACCTCAACCGGGATCTGATAGGTTGCACCTCCGACCCGTCGAGGTTTTAATTCCAAACGCGGACGGACGTTATCGATCGCTTTATTAAAAGCCTTAAGCGGCTGATCATCCGGAAGTTTTTGCTTTAAAATTTCCAACGCCTCATAAACGATTTTTTCGGCAACCGTTCTTTTGCCTTCCACCATTAACATGCTGATGAATTTGGCGATCAAAGGACTGCTATACTTTGCGTCGGGGATTGTTTCTCTTTTTTCTGCTTTACGTCGTCTCATTGTTTAGGCCTCTTTGTACCATACTTTGATCTGGATTTTTTTCTATTATTAACGCCGGCGGTGTCTAAACTTCCACGCACAATGTGGTAGCGCACACCCGGCAGATCTTTCACTCTTCCGCCCCTTACTAAAACAATCGAGTGCTCCTGAAGATTGTGCCCTTCACCAGGGATATACGCCGTGACCTCCATTTTATTGGACATCCTGACTCTAGCAATTTTGCGCAAGGCAGAATTCGGCTTCTTCGGCGTCATCGTCCTCACCTGAAGGCATACGCCTCGGCGCTGAGGACAGCTGGTTAACGCGGGAGACTTACTCTTTTTGTTCTTCTGGCTTCTTCTCTGTCGTATGAGTTGTTGTATCGTCGGCATATTTCACCATTTCTATATCGTTATGTCGTCGGAGCCCGGTCCCCGCTGGGATCAAATGCCCGACGATAACATTCTCTTTTAGGCCACGTAAGTAGTCGATTTTACCAGCGGCCGCAGCCTCTGTCAACACGCGAGTCGTTTCCTGGAAGCTCGCCGCTGAAATAAAGCTGTCCGTGGTCAACGAAACCTTGGTGATCCCCAACAATAAGGGCATCCCCTGGGCCGGTTTTCCTTTTTTCTTTAAGATATCCTGATTGACTCTCTTAAAGGCAACGCGATCGATCTGTTCCCCAACCAAGAATTTAGAATCTCCGGAGTCATCGATCCTGACCTTCTTTAACATCTGAGAAATGATCAACTCAATGTGCTTGTCATTGATGCGCACGCCTTGCAAACGGTAAACTTCTTGAATTTCATTCAAGAGATATTCCTGCAACACCTTATCCCCGCAAACACGCAGAATATCCTGCGGAACGACCGGTCCTTCGGTCAATTGCTGTCCGGCAAAAACCTTATCCCCCTTATAAACCGTGGGATGCTTGCCGTGCGGAATAACATATTCTTTTGCCATCCCGGTAGGACTTTTGACAATGATGGTCCGGCGGCCGCGTTTATCTTCACTAAATTCCACAAAGCCGTCGATCTCGGTGATGATGGCCGGATCTTTGGGCCGACGGGCTTCGAATAATTCCGCAACCCGGGGAAGACCTCCGGTGATGTCGCGTGTTTTACCGACACCGCGCGGGATCTTTGCGATCAACTCACCGGCCGCAACGCCTTGTTTATCTTTGACCAGGATGTGCGCTCCGACAGGGATGGAATAGATACCAACGATCTCTTCCTTATCATCGGTGATGATGATCTGCGGGTGGAATTCCTGCTTGTGCTCAACCACGACGCGTTCAGTAACACCGGTGACAGGATTTTGTTCTTCCTGGACCGTGGTACCCAATTTGATATCTTCATAATTAACCTTACCCTTAACTTCGGTAATGATCGGGATGGTATATGGATCCCAAGTAACAAAAACTTCTTCTTTATTGATGAGCACGCCATCGGCATATTTGATCGCAGCGCCTTGCGGAAGAAGATAACGTTCATATTCACGCCCGTGTTCATCATTGACGCTGATAGCGCCGTTTCGGTTCAAGACAATGAATTCATTGCCCTTATCGACAACCCTTAACTGATGATATTTCACGATACCGCGATTTTTAGAACGGTAAAAAGACTGCTCAATGGTACGGCTCGCGGTACCGCCGATGTGGAACGTTCTCATGGTCAGCTGGGTCCCGGGCTCACCGATGCTTTGCGCGGCGATCGTTCCCACGGCTTCTCCGATTTCCACAATACGCTGATTGGCCAAATTACGGCCATAGCACCGGATACAAACGCCGCGTTCGGCTTCACAGGTCAAAACACTGCGGATACGGACCTTTTCGATGCCCAATTGCTCGATCAATTCTGCTTTTTCTTCCGTGATCTGGTCGCCTGTTTCCACGATCTTCTGATCGGTGACAATATCCACAATACTGTCTAAGGCAACCCGGCCGATGATACGTTCTTTCAAACTGACAACGACCTCATCGCCTTCCACGATCGCAGCAACCGTGATCCCATTTAAAGTCCCGCAATCTTCTTCGTTGACAACCATTTCCTGGGCCACGTCAACCAAACGGCGGGTCAAATACCCGGCGTCGGCGGTTTTAAGCGCGGTATCAGCCAAACCTTTTCTGGCACCGTGAGTAGAAATAAAATATTCCAAAACGGTCAATCCTTCTCGGAAACTGGCCGTAATAGGATTTTCAATGATTTCACCGGAAGGTTTAGCCATTAGACCGCGCATCCCGGAGAGCTGACGGATCTGAAGACGGGACCCTCTTGCACCTGAGTCCGCCATGATAAACACGGGGTTGAATGGGTCCATTTGCTTGAACAACTGGTCCGAAACCGTTTCTGTGGCGTGAGTCCAAATGTCGATGATCTTGTTATACCGTTCACGACCCGTAATAATACCTTTACGGTATTGATCTTCGACCTTGTTAACTTCCTGTTTCGCTTCTTTAAGGATTCTTTCTTTTTCCGGCGGAATGATCAGATCGGTGATCGAGATCGAGATCCCAGCCAAGGTGGCTTGTCGAAAGCCTAAATCTTTCAAATCATCTAACAGTACAATAGTTCGATTTTGGCCAAAACGTTTAAAACAGTTGGAGATGACCGAACCGATCTTCTTTTTATCTAAGGTATCGTTAACGTATCCGAAATCTTTGGGCAGCGTTTCGTTGAATAAAATACGGCCTAACGTGGTCTCTATAATATTAACTTTCTTTTCTTCGGTTTTTACTTTTTCAGTCTTGCCCTTATTGCTCTCTTCTTGTTGCGAAATGATCAAGGAGGGTTTTTCTTCGCCCCAGACATTACGATCAAGGCGCAATTTAATACGCTCGTGAATATTGATAAGCCCATCCTGAAAAGCAACGATGGCCTCTTGGGCAGAAGCAAAGATCGTCTCGCTGGTCTTGGTCGATGGTTTATCTTTGCTTAAATAAAATAATCCTAAAATGACATCCTGGGTCGGGGAAAGGATCGGACGTCCGTCAGCGGGTGAGAAAATATTATTGACCGATAAAAGCTCCAAACGGCATTCGATCTGAGCTTCCAAAGAAAGCGGCACATGCACGGCCATTTGGTCCCCGTCGAAATCCGCGTTGAAGGCCGTACAAACCAGCGGATGTAATTTAATGGCTTTTCCTTCAATAAGGACAGGTTGAAAGGCCTGAATACTCAAACGATGCAACGTCGGTGCGCGGTTTAACATGATCGGATGGTCTTTGATAACCTCATCCAGGATATCCCAAACCTCGATCTTAGCGCGTTCCACCATTCTCTTCGCACCCTTGATGGTGTGAACAAATCCTTTTTCTCTTAAACGTCGGATAATGAACGGTTCAAATAATTCCAAGGCCATCTTTTTAGGAAGGCCGCATTGATGCAATTTAAGGTCCGGGCCGACGACGATAACGGAACGGCCGGAGTAATCGACCCTCTTTCCTAAAAGGTTCATACGGAAACGCCCTTGCTTTCCCTTTAACATATCGGAGAGCGATTTTAATGGACGGTTTCCGGAACCTAAAACAGGCCGGCCGTGACGGCCATTATCCAAAAGCGCGTCCACAGCTTCCTGCAGCATACGCTTTTCATTACGGATAATGATTTCTGGGGCTTTAAGGTCAATTAATTTCTTTAAACGGTTATTTCTGTTGATAACACGTCGGTAAAGGTCATTGAGATCTGATGTGGCAAAACGTCCGCCTTCCAGAGGAACGAGCGGCCTTAAATCAGGGGGGATAACCGGCAGGACTTCCAAAACCATCCATTCCGGTTTATTGGGTGAAGCTTTGAAATCTTCAACGATCTTCAGTGTCTTGGCGATCTTCTTCGCGTTGGTGCCGTTGGGTGTGGCCTTCTCTAAATCTTTATGCAACTTTTTACAAAGAGTGTTTAGATCTGTTTCTCTCAAAAGCTCGCGTACGGCTTCCGCGCCGATCTTGGCTTTAAAAGCACCGCCGTGTTTTACCAAAGCTTCTTGATATTCATCCTCGCTCAAAAACTGATTCTTCTTAAGGGTTGTCTCGCCTGGATCAAGGACGATATATTCTTCATAGTAAATAAGTTTTTCAAGGTCTCTTAATCCGACCTGCATGAGGGCCGCTAAACGGCTGGGGACTGCTTTATAAAACCAAATGTGTGTGACGGCGCAGGCGAGTTCGATGTGTCCCATTCTTTCGCGCCGGACAGAAGAACGCGTGATCAAGACCCCGCAACGATCGCATTTAATGCCTTTAAACTTAATGCCCTTATACTTACCGCAGTTACATTCCCAATCGCGGACCGGCCCAAAAATCTTTTCGCAAAAGAGGCCGTCCTTTTCTGGCTTCAGGGTGCGATAGTTAAGCGTTTCAGCTTTTCGAACAGCACCATTGGACCAAACACGGATGACTTCCGGAGACGCGATCTTGATCGTAATACGATCTTGATTTTCTAAATTCTTTGGGGGAGTGGTCATATGAGTTATTTTTTATCCTTTTTATTATCTCTAAATTCTTTTAATTCTTTGGATTCTTTGTCCTTACCGTCTGTTTTGAGCTCGAGGTTGCCTTCGAATCTCTCCAGTTTGATATCCAAACAAAGCCCCTGCAACTCTTTGACCAAAACGTTGAACGATTCGGGAGTTCCAGGAGTTAATTTCTGTTCACCCTTAACGATCGCTTCGTAAATACGGCTTCGTCCGACCACGTCGTCGCTTTTCACGGTCAGCATTTCCTGCAACGTGTAAGCGGCACCGTATGCCTCCAAGGCCCAGACTTCCATTTCTCCGAATCGCTGGCCACCGAAGTGCGCCTTACCGCCTAACGGCTGCTGCGTGACCAGGGAATACGGCCCGATGGAACGGGCGTGGATCTTTTCGTCGACCAAGTGATTTAATTTCATCATATAAATGTAACCAACGGTTACTTTTTGATCAAATGACTCGCCGGTAAAGCCGTCATAGACGGCTGTTTTACCAGATTCCGGCAAGTTCGCTTCTTTTAAAAGTCCCCTGATTTCTTCTTCTTTGGCGCCGTTAAAAACCGGTGTCACCGCATGAAAACCTAAAGCCTTCGCGGCCCAGCCGAGATGTGTTTCCAAAAGCTGCCCGACGTTCATACGGGACGGGACGCCCAATGGATTTAAAACGATATCAACAGGAGTACCATCAGCCAAATACGGCATATCCTCTTCCGGCAAGATCCTGGAAACGATACCCTTGTTCCCGTGACGGCCGGCCATCTTGTCGCCTTCGGATAATTTTCTTTTTGTCGCCACAAAAACAACGACGCGTTTTAAAACACCGGCGGGCAATTCATCCCCACGTTTGACCCTTTCAATTTCCTGTGCTTCTTCTTGAACGAGTTCGGTAATCTTGTCATTATAAAATTCTAAAAGTTCGCGACCCTCGGAATCGGCAGGCAAATCATCCGGATCCAGATCCTCGAGTTTCTTTTTCGAAATGTCTAACATCTTGCAAACTTTATTTTCTTTTTCGTTCTCAATGAACGAGATTTCTTGCCGGTAATATTCCTTGATCTTCTTAATGGCCTCTAATTCCTTGCCCTTATCCAATTTGGATTTGCGGCCGCGTTCAATGCGCTGAAACACTTCCACGTTAACGACCACGCCTTCGATCCCCGGCGGGAGCGTTAAGGACGTATCGCGGATATCAGCGGCTTTCTCTCCGAAGATCGCGCGGAGCAACCGTTCTTCCGGTGTTAATTCTTTTTCACTTTTCGGCGTGACTTTACCGACTAAGATGTCACCGGCCTTCACTTCGGCGCCGATGCGGATAATACCGTCTTCGCCCAGATCTTTTAACGCTTCTTCCCCGACATTCGGGATATCGCGGGTGATCTCTTCATTTCCTAGACGTGTTTCACGCGCTTCGATCTCAAATCGTTCTACGTGAATGGAGGTAAAAAAATCTTCACGGACAATTCTTTGATTGATCAGGATCGCGTCTTCGAAGTTGTAGCCTCGCCACGGCATGAAGGCGACTAAAACATTCTGACCTAAGGCCAGGCGGCCATTCTTGGTTGCCATACCGTCGGCAATGATCTGGCCTTCTTCAACATGGTCGCCGATCTTAACCAGCGGCATTTGATGAACGCAGGTATTGGCGTTGGAACGCATAAAACTCTTTAAACTATAGGTAGTCTTACCGATAACGATCTCTTGGGCATCGACCTTGGTGACCTTGCCTGATTCCTTGGCGATAACAACAACGCCTGAATCGCGGGCCACTTTTTCTTCCATCCCTGTTCCGACGAGCGGAACTTGGGTCACCATCAAAGGAACAGCCTGACGCTGCATGTTCGACCCCATCAAGGCGCGGTTGGCGTCATCGTGCTCTAAGAACGGGATCAATGACGCGGCCACAGAAACCAATTGCTTCGGAGACACGTCCATGTATTCGATCTTATCGGCCTTGATCTTAGGAAAATCGGCCTTGTAACGGCAGATGATTTCTTTTTCCGAAAAATTACCGTCTTTATCGATCAAAGCATTGGCTTGAGCAATGTATTTCGTCTGATCAACATCAGCCGTTAAAAATTCTGTTTTACGCGAGACATGGCCTTCGCTGGCCCTGCGGTAAGGCGTCTCAATAAATCCTAGATCATTGACTCGAGCACAGGTCGTTAAGGAAGAAATAAGCCCGATATTCGGACCTTCCGGCGTTTCGATCGGACACACCCGGCCGTAATGGGTCGGATGAACGTCGCGGACTTCGAAACCCGCTCTCTCGCGTGATAAACCGCCGGGCCCTAAAGCGCTCAATCTTCGTTTATGGGTCATTTCCGCTAACGGATTGACCTGATCCATAAACTGTGACAATTGGCTGCGGGCAAAGAAATCTTGGATCTGGTTTGAGAATAATCTGGAATTAATCAAATGATGCGCGGTTAAATTATCGAAATTGCTCATGACAACCAAACGTTCTTTGATGGAACGCTCTAAACGGGCCAGCCCGATCCGGACCTGATTTTGGATCAATTCACCGACGGTTTTGATACGTCGATTTCCCAAATGGTCGATATCATCGGTTTCCCCGACACCGTCGCGCAAGGCGATCAAATATCGGATGACCTGGACAACGGTTTCGATATCCAAAACACGGTTATCCAGCGGGATATTGGTCCCTAATTTGCGGTTGATGATATGACGGCCGACCTTGCTTAAGTCATATCTCTTGGGATCAAAGAACAAACGGAAAAATAATGTTTCAGCAACCTCTACCGTGGCGGGTTCGGTTGGACGCATCTTTTTGTAAAAATCTAAAAGGGCTTCTTCTTTTGTCGTCGTATGGTCTTTTTCTAAGGTATTCTTTAACTTATCGTAATTGTCCCCTAACATTTTCTTCATATCTTCCATGTTAGAAAGCCCCATGATCCTTAAGATCTGTGTGGCCGGGAAATTGCGTCGACGGTCAACATAGGCGTATAAAATATCATTGAGATCATATTTGATCTCGAACCAGGCACCGCGCGATGGGATAAGGCGGCCATGGTAAATGCTTTTCCCGGTCGGATGAAGTTCTTCTTCAAAGGAAACCCCCGGCGGACGCTGGATCTGGGAAACAACAACTCTTTCATCGCCGTTGATAATAAATGTCCCTGTATCCGTCATCAGCGGAAAATCGCCGAAATAGACTTCCTGTTCCTTGATATCAACGGGCGTGATAAGGCGCAACTTCACCTTTAAAGGAGCAGAATAGGTCATGCCGCGTCGCTGACATTCCTGGCTAGAATACTTTTCCTTGCCCAAGTAATAGCTGATGTATTCTAACCGGATCTGTCCGTCATAACTTTCCAACGGAAATACTTCGCGGAAAACCTCTTCCAACCCCACGTCTTGTCTTTTTTCAGGGGAATTTTGAGTTTGTAAAAAATCTTGATACGCCTTTACCTGAATTGCCAGCAAATGAGGCAATTCAAAATTATCCTGAAACTTGCTAAAGTCCCGTAACTTGAAAGTTTCTTTTGCGGCCATATTTTTATTAGCTTCCGGTTAAAGAGTTTTTATTTAAGTTAATTTTAAAAAAATTACTTCAATTCGACTTTGGCGCCAGCCGCTTCAAGTTTTTTCTTGAGGTCTTCGGCTTCTTCTTTGGTCGCGTTCTCTTTAACTGTCTTTGGAGCAGCTTCAACAAGGTCTTTGGCTTCTTTTAAACCTAAATTGGTGAAGGCTCTGACTTCCTTAATAACGGATATCTTGTTGGGCCCGGCTTCTTTCAGAACAACGTTGAAGCTGGTTTTTTCTTCCTGGGCCGCAGAGGCACCGCCACCGGCACCCGGAGCAGCAGCCATCATCATACCCGCTGCCATCGGAGCAGCAGCTTTGATACCAAGTCTGTCTTCCAAACCTTTCACTAATTCAGCCAATTCTAAAGCGGTTAAGCCCTCGATCGTTTTGGCTACGTCCTCTAATTTACCGGACAATTTTATTTTTTCTGCTGTTGCGTTCTCTGACATTTTAGTTTCCTCCCTTTTTTTCGCTCAACTGTTTTAAAATGGATAACAGATCTTGTGATTTTGCGTTTAAGGCATACAGTAATTGTGTTACCGGCGCCTGGATAATGCTGAGCAACTGAGCCAACAAAACTTCGCGTGACGGCAGATCCGCCAATCTTTTAACATCTTCGTTCTCAAGGATACGCTCCTTAAGCAGCCCGCCCTTTACCTTAAAACCCTCTATTCCCTTGATGGTCTTCAAAAGAGCCTTAGAAACTTCAACACAGTCACTATTGGTCAAAATAAATGCTGTCTGGCCTTCGATCCTTTCCGTTAGCGCTGCCCCTGCCAAATCTTTAAGCGCGATGCGGGCAAAGGCGTTTTTGGTGACATAAACCTTGGCGCCTACCTTTTTGAGGTTCTTCCGAAGGTCGCTGATCTGATTGCTGGAAATTTTGCTGTAGGTCAGAAGAAAAACGCTGTCGCTGTTCTTAACGCCTTCCTTTATATAGGAAACCATCCGGGAACGATATGATTTGCCAACGCTTGCTGTTGCGGTTGTCATACGCTGATCCTTAAGCTGGGTCCCATTGTTGAAGAAACGAAAACACTTTTGATATATTCTGTTTTAACGGAGCCTGGTCTGGCCTGGACAACGCTGTCGATGATCTGCTTGGCATTATTGACGAGCTGATCTTTAGTGAAGGATTTTTTACCGATACCGACATGTATACCGCTTTGTTTATCTGTCTTGTACTCGATCTTTCCGGCGCGAACGTCTTTCACCGCTCGTTCGATATCCACGGTGACTGTTCCGGACTTAGGAGAAGGCATTAAACCGCGCGGCCCTAAAATCTTACCCAGCTTACTCAAATCACGCATCATTTCCGGTGTCGCAATGACACAATCGAAATCCATAAAACCTTTAGATATTTTTTCAATCAAATCTTGTCCGCCGGCATGTTCTACCCCTAAACTCTGAGCGGATTGGACTTGTTCACCCTTGGCAATAACGAGGATCCTTACCTTTTTTCCAGTCCCGTGCGGCAGCACCACTGTCCCGCGCACACCCTGATCGGTCGCTTTTGGGTCAACGTTAAGATGAAAATGCAATTCTATCGTTTCATCAAATTTTGTTTTCGGAAAACTTGTAACAGCAGCCATCGCTTCGTCAAGCGGGTAGGTCTTTGCGGGATCTACTAACTTTGAAGCTTCTTTCATGCGTTTACTTGATTTGACTTTGATCATAACAATATCCCTTTATCCCTTTACTTCTATTCCCATGCTGCGGGCTGTGCCCTCAATGACTTTAATGGCCTTATTCATATCAGCCGTGTTCAAGTCTTCCATTTTTGTTTTTGCGATCTCTTCGACTTGCTTTCGTGTAATAACGCCGATCTTTTCTTTTCCCGCTGTCCCTGAGGCCTTGGCTAAATTGGCCGCCTTTTTTATCAAAACTGAACTGGGCGGCGATTTAATGATAAAATCAAATGATTTGTCCTTGTAAACCGTGATGATGGCCGGCAAGATAAGCCCTTCTCGCCCCTTTGTTTTTTCGTTAAAGGATTTACAGAAGGCCATGATGTTGACGCCATGCTGGCCTAAGGCCGGACCGACCGGTGGCGCAGGATTGGCCTGGCCCGCCGGGACATAAAGTTTGATCTGCGCTGAGATTTCTTTTGCCATCTTATAATTTCTCCACTTGCCAATATTCTAATTCGACCAACGTTGAACGCCCGAAAATCGAAACACTGACCTTTAACTTTCCCCGTTCCGGGTGCGTCTCCATGACGGTACCGTTAAAATTTGCAAAAGGACCCTGGGCGATCCTTACAGGTTCGCCAATTTCAAATACGATCTTCGGACTTGGCTTTGTTTCTGTGTCTTGGGTACGCTGAACGATGGTAGTTACTTCTTCGTCTGAAATAGGGGCAGGCCTACGACCGGGACCTATAAAACCGGTAACACCGGGGGTCGTCTTAACCAGATACCAACTTTCCTTATTCATCTCCATCTTGATCAAGATGTACCCGGGGAAAAATTTTCGCGCGCTTATTCTTTTTTTGCCTCCTCGGATCTCAGATACCTGTTCTGTCGGCACGACAATTTCGGACACAAAGCTCTTTAAGTTCGTTGTGGCCATCTTGCTCTCTAAACCTGCCTTAGCCTTTTCCTCAGCGCCTGTCTGAGTATGTATAACATACCAATTCATTGCCATAGCCTATAAAATGATCAACCGTAAAATTTTTGAAAGAGCGAAATCTGCTACGCCGATGAAAACTGCTAAGAGCAGAGAACTCACAATGACCACCCATGTGGAATCAATGAGCTCGCTTCTCGATGTCCAAGAAACCTTTTTAAGTTCTACAGCAACTTCTGCGATGAATTTCTTTATTTTATCGATCATGTTTACTTTCACCAGGCCTGGTAGGATTTGAACCTACAACGCACGGTTTTGGAGACCGTCGCTCTACCAATTGGAGCTACAGGCCTAAAAGATTATTTTTTCTGTTCCTTATGCGCGGTGTGTTTACGGCAAGCGGGACAATACTTTTTTAGTTCGATGCGTTCTGGCTTCTTTTTTTTGTCTTTTGTACTGCTGTAGTTTATCCGTCGACAATCAGTACATTCGAATTGAATATTTTCTCGCATATATTACTTCTATCGTTCTTCAAAGCCCCCGACCGGTCTTGAACCGGTGACCTCGTCCTTACCAAGGACGTGCTCTACCGGCTGAGCTACAGGGGCAAAATCATTTCTTTGTCTTTATATAGTGTTTAGATAGTCTTTATATATAGAGCGTGAAGTATACCCAACAAACATATTTTTGTCAAGCATTTTATTAAATTTATTCTGAAATATAATTTATTCAGATTATTAGAGTTGCGACTCGGATGAACTGCATTCCCCAGGGCACTATTTCGCCTCTTTGAGCTTTAAAAATCGGCGTTTCCCGACCCTCAAAACACCGGATTTTAAAGGCCACTGCTCCTGCGCGATCCTCTCCCCTTCGAAACTGATCGCTCCCTGTTCGATCAACCGGCGGACCTCATTCTTTGACGCGGCTAATTTGGTCTTCACCAGGACATCCGTCAGGCTTTCCTTGGCCTGGGAAGCGAATTTATACTCTAAAATGTCTGCCGGGGTTTCCCGCTTGCTGAAGGTCTGCTCAAAATCTTCAGCTGCATTTTGGGCCTGCTTGGCATCATAAAATTGCGCTACGATCTCTCGGGCCAATTTTAACTTGGCTTCCTTAGGATGCATCGCCTTAACCTCATTTAAATCCGCATCCGTCAATAATTCATAATAGCGCAACATTAATTGATCATTCACCGACATGATCTTGCCAAAGATATCCTTTGCCGGTTCATTGATGCCGATATAATTGCCCAAGGACTTGCTCATCTTCTGAACACCGTCCGTTCCCTCGAGTAACGGTGTCATAATAACGACCTGGGGCCTTTGCTTGTAAAGCTCCTGAAGGTGACGCCCCATCAGCAAATTAAATTTCTGATCTGAACCGCCCAACTCAATATCCGCTTTTAGAAAGACCGAGTCATAACCCTGCAGTAAAGGGTAGAGAAATTCCAAAATGCTTATTTCTCTCGCCTCCTCATAACGCTTTTTAAAATCCGACCGGGCCAACATCTGCGCCACCGTCGAGCGGGCACTCAACCCGAGAATATCTTTCGAACTTAATTTATTGAGCCACTGACTGTTAAAAACGACTTTGGTTTTCTTAGGATCCAGGATCTTAAAAACTTGCTTGCGGTAGGTTTCGGCATTCTGGGCAACGGTTTTGGCATCCATCTTGGGGCGAATCAGGTCCCGTCCCGTTGGGTCGCCTATCTGAGCGGTAAAATCACCGATCAAAAAATAAACATCGTGGCCGAGTTCCTGAAATTGCCGTAATTTTCTTAAAAGAACAACGTGACCTAAATGAATATCGGGGGCTGTTGGATCAAACCCCGCTTTAACACGTAGGGGGCGTTTTCCCTTTTTGCTCTCGAGCAATTTTTCCTGAAGAGACTCTTTACTGATGATCTCTGCGGTTCCACGGCCTATCTTTTCAAGAATTTTCGCGAGCTCCATATAACAAAAAACCCCCTTCTGCTTAGAACCTTTAAGCAGAGATATTTAAATTTTTTGCTTTAAACTCAGATGGAAGATTTTTACTTTTAAGGAAGCCTGGTGCTGACGCCAATTTTCATTTGTTCGACGTCGATCTTGATCACTTTGACTTTCAATTTTTCGCCAGGCTTAAGGGCTGCGGCCTGCTCTTTGTCGATCTCTGAAGAGTAAACAAGCGCTTCGACCTCATTATCTAACTTGACAAAAACGCCAAAATTAGAGTTTAAGACGACTTCTGAGTCAACAACGCTGCCGACCGGAAATTTTTTGGCGATTTCCGGCCAGGGATTGGCTGTGACTTGCTTCAAGCCTAAAGTAATTTTTCTATTATCCGCATCAATGGCGAGGACCATGACTTCAACTTCCTGGCCCTTCTTTAAGATTTCCTGCGGATGATTGATCTTTCGTGTCCAGGACATGTCAGAGACATGGATCATCCCTTCCAAACCTGATTCCAACTCAACAAAAGCGCCGTAATCGGTAAAGCCTCGCACGGCACCTTTGACTTTATTCCCAACGGGAAGGGTCTTGTCCAACTCCAGCCAAGGATTGACCTCAAGCTGCTTCATACTAAGCGAGATCCTCTTGGAATCTTTATCCACATTGATGATCTGTACCTCTAATATATCGCCCACCGAAAACATCTCCTGTGGATTGACCAGCTTTTTCTGCCAGGTAATTTCTGAGGAGTGAAGCAGGCCTTCAACGCCTTTATCGATCTCAATGAAAACACCATAAGGCATAATATTAACGATCTTTCCTTTGACCTTGGTGCCGGTGGGATATTTGGCATAGATGGCTTCCCAAGGATTCGGGCTGATCTGTTTAAGCCCTAAAGAGACCTTTGCGTTTTCTTTATCAAAATCTAAGATCACAACTTCAATGGATTGTCCTAAGGAAACAACTTCGGAGGGGTGATTGATCCGAGCCCAGCTCATATCCGTGATATGCAGAAGGCCGTCCACTCCGCCCAAGTCGATAAAAACGCCGAAGTCTGTAACCGCCTTGACAACACCCTGTCGTCTTTGGCCTTTTTCCAGCTGGCCCCATAATTTTTCGCGCACTGTTTCTTTTTCTTTTTGGACAACATCACGGCGGGAAAGGATCATATTGCGGCGCTGTTTATTCAATTTAGCAATTTGGAAATTATAATCTTTGGACGTAATATCGTGAGGGGAAACACCTCGAAAAGCGGATAACGACATGGGCAAGAAGGCCTCAACACCGTTGACGTCGACCATAAAACCGCCCTTGACTTGCTTGACCACGCGGCCGCTGACCACATCACCTTCATTGACATCTTCGCCGAACTTTTGCCAACCTTGCAATTTTTCAGCTTTGCCTTTGGACAACACCACACGGCCGTCATCATCTTCCAGCTTCTCTATTAATACCTCGATCTCCTGACCGATCTTCATTCCTTCAGGAAAACGAAATTCTTCGATAGGAACAAACCCTTCTGATTTAAAACCGATATCAATAACAACCTCCTTTTCACCGACGGCAACCACAAAACCTTTCACAATGTTGCCTTCAGCTAACTCCTTGAAGGTGTTATTATACATCTGGTCCATGACGCTTTGTTTAGTTTCTGGCATTCTTTTTAGCCTCTCTTCTTTCATAGGATTGGATTTTAGAAAATGTAGATTTTTTCTAAATCCGGAAGTAAATGATTATCCCAAAATAAATATTTTTGTCAAGATTTTTTTATGAGAGCAAATTATTTTAAAATCAATGAG
>MHFY01000139.1:14700-15968 GCA_001805375.1 Omnitrophica WOR_2 bacterium GWA2_47_8
GGCTTGCCGATCGTAATTGTCATGGGGTGACAATTAAACCACTTGGCCCCGACTGGAAGGACTAAATCCGACCCTTCAATACGGGCTGGGTAAACCGGGACCGCGCTCTTCACAGCCAATAAGCCGATACCTTGCTGGATCTTTTTTTGGCCAGGAAGGCCTTTGCGGGTCCCTTCCGGAAAAACCAACAGCGGTTTCCCGCTTTTAAGACGCCGCAAGGCTTCGCGGATCGCGGCAAAATCCGCTTCTTCCCGGCGGATCGGAAAGGCGTTTAAACTTCGCAATACCGAACCTGAAATTTTATTCTTGAAAAGCGAATCCTTGGCAGGAAAACTCAAAATACGCCCGCAGAATGAGCCGATAAGGAAAGGATCGAAATTACTAACATGGTTTGCGGCTAGGATAAAACTTCCTTCGCGGGGGATATTCTCCAGGCCCTTGACCGTGACCGGAAAAAAAATCTTGCTGATTAATTTAAGGAGAAAACGTCCTATGCGGTAGACCATGATTAGGCCTTTAAAAGCGATTCGCCGTATTTGATCAACTGCTTGGCCCGGCTAGGCGACTTGGCTTCGGAATACGCGCGGACCAGCGGCTCGGTGCCCGAGGGGCGAAGCATAAGCCAACTTTCATCCTCGCAGGTCAATTTAACCCCGTCAAAATCCTTGATGTTAACGACCTTCTTGCCGAGCAATTCCTTGTGGGACTTAAAAGCGTTGACATCAAAACTACCGCTTTTCTTGATTTTTAGGTCAAAGCGTTCGTAATAATATTTGCCGAACTCTTTTTCCATCTCGTCGATGATCTTCTTGATGTTCTTTTTTTGATAGACCATCATCTCCAAAAGCAACAGCCCCGCCAACGTCCCATCGCGTTCCGGGATATAATTCGGCAACCCCATGCCGCCGGCCTCTTCTCCACCGGCCACGATCTTTTGCGAGACCATCAATTCAGAAATATATTTAAAACCAACAGGCGTTTCATACAATTTTAAGCCGAGCTTCTTGGCAATATTATCGATCATGGTCGTGCCGCAGATCGTTTTTACAACACCGCCCTTGATCCCGCGGTTACGCACCAAATGCAAGGTCAATAACCCTAAGATCTTCTGCGGGTGGATAAATTCTCCACCGGGCGCAACAGCCGCGATGCGGTCAGCATCACCGTCTAGAACAAGCCCTAGGTCGAATTTTTCTTTCTTGACGCGCGCCAAAATGCCTGACAAATATTCGACCACCGGCTCAGGCTTTCCGCCGTCAAACCAGGGA
>MHFY01000140.1:0-1460 GCA_001805375.1 Omnitrophica WOR_2 bacterium GWA2_47_8
CGATCGGCTCAGCGACGCCGGTGCACGGGATCCTGGATGATAACGGGGTCGACCCTTTAGGAACATCCACGGGGTCCAACAGTGACCTGGAAATACTTGTGCCGACGGATAATCGTACCGACAGCCAGGGGTATCTGGGGGCGTTCATTTACCGTAAGGCCAGCGGGACCGGGACAGCGGCCTCGACAAATGTACGGTTAAAATTGGATTACGGGCTGACCGGCGCCGGTGATAACAGCAACATAACGGTCAAGGTGGTGGGGATAGAGATGGTGTATATCCCTGAGGCGCCTTTTTTTGCCGGGGACACCAACAGCGCGGCGGCCTTCAAGGTGAGCAGCAGTACCGTTTATCCCTGGTATATTGAAAGTGAAGATACGATCCGGACAACGCAGGGCAACACGGGTTCTTTTTACTATACTTCAACGGGTTCCGAAGGAGGCTTTGCCAGCAATGACGTCTTTACGCTTCCGCTTCAATACCCGAAGGGGTATGGGGCGTTTTACTGCATGAAATATGAAGTGACAGAAGATCTATGGAGGGATTTTATTAATAGCATTGACAGCAGTTCAGGAGGCACCCGGGATATTACATCCGTATCCGGCAAAAATTCCGATAATGTTATTAAGCGGAATACCATCGCGCAGACGACAAACGCGTCAACGGCCCGGCCGGACAGGGCCATGAGTTATTTAAGCTGGATGGATTTGGCCGCTGTTCTGGATTGGCTGGCGTTACGGCCGATGTCGGAGCTGGAGTATGAGAAGGCCAGCCGGGGAACAGTCAGTGCGGTAGGTAATGAGTACGCTTGGGGCGACAGCACCAATATTACGGCCGGCGTGACATTTTCGGGAAGCCCTGAGGACGGCAATGAAACCTTTACAACGGCCAACGCGAATGTAAATTATAATTCAACTACGTTCAGCCAGGGCGATGATTATTTGGGGGGCCAGCACGCGCAAGGGCCTGCCCGCGCCGGGATCTTTGCGACCACGACATCAACGCGGCCGCAGGCAGGGATGGGGTATTACGGTGTTATGGACCTATCCGGAAATCTCAATGAATTGGTTGCCAGCACTGGCAATACGACAGGAATTTCCTTTTATGGGGTACACGGAGATGGGGTATTATCCCTATTATCCGGTTATATGGGGAATGCTTCTCAATTAGGCTGGCCCGGAACAAACCCTACCAGCGGCTTGAACGCGGGGGTCACAGGGGCTGGCGGGACAGGCTTGCGCGGAGGCAGCTGGGATCAGGCCTCAGGCGCATTACGCACCTCGGACAGGAGTGAATCTTCCACCGCTGCCGGCAGCCGGTCTAATCGTTACGGCGGGCGGGGAGTGCGGTCGGCTTCTCCTCCGGCTATGCCTACCTGTGGAAATGGCACTTTAGAACAGCCGGAGCAGTGCGATGGCGCTCAATTGGGAAGTTGTGTCCTTTGTACCAGTTGTGCCTGC
>MHFY01000140.1:1493-8788 GCA_001805375.1 Omnitrophica WOR_2 bacterium GWA2_47_8
AATTTCTTGCCTGGCAGGGTTTTTACCCCGTTAGAGAGCGAAGCTCTCTAACGGGGTTTACAGGTTTGTTTTCGCATTAAATATATGGCATACTTAGAGTAAGAATGGAAAGGACCCCAGGCTTTAAGGAGGGATCTTCCTTAAAAAACGGGGCAAAAAGGCCGTCCGTACGGCGGACGAGCCTCGTTCATTTCCTTCTTAAAGGAAATGCGGAAAAATGAACGGGAGGTGGGACACATGAAAAGGACCATCCTGCTTGCTTTCGCATTCATCTTTGTTATGAGCTTCACGGCTCCGGCGTATGCCGATCACGACCCTGTAGCCAAGCTTAAAGGAGGCGTTATGAGCATTGTCAATGTCCCCTATAACATAGGGAAAACGACACTTGACGAGTTTCATGCCTCTACTTTTAAGCCTTTTGGCCTATTGGGCGGGTTTCTAAAAGGGACCGGCTACGGCATTAAAGACATGGTGACCGGGCTAGTGGACATTGTAACCTTTCCTATTGACCTAAAAAGATAGGAAGGGCAAGTCTGTACTCGTATAGTGTGGGGCTGCCCTGCGCCATATAGTGCGGCGCAGGGCAGCCCCACCTACTTTGGTTTTGGCCTTCTGGCGCCAAACCATCCCGATGATTTAAGGGATTTTAAAATAAAAATTTGCCGTTCTCCAAAAAACATGTTATCTTTGTAGTGCTTTTGAATAAATATATATATGAGCACCTACTCCCCTCAATACATCCGTAGAAAACAGCCTTTTATTTATAAGATATTCTCTCTATCTGTCGCTTTTCTTTTTGCCTTAAACAGCGTTATCCCGTCCGTTGCCTATGCCCAGATCGCGGCAGGGCAATTTTTGCCCGGCTTACCCACACCGGGTTCCATGGTCCTTTCAAGCCAGCCTTTTACCCCGGCGCTTATCCGCGGCATCACGATCTACCCATCCGATCCTCTGAAATTTGATTTTATTGTCGACAGCGGGGACAAGATCCTCGAAGGCCAGGACTTAGAAAAAGAATCGCTTAAACTTATCAAATATTTTTTGGCCTCTTTGACTGTCCCGGAAAAAGAACAATGGGTCAACCTTTCTCCGTATGAAAAGGCGCGCGTCATCCCGCAAAGTTTCGGCGTGACGGAAATGGGCCGCGACCTTCTGGCCCAGGATTACATTTTAAAACAACTCACCGCTTCTTTAATTTACCCCGAAAAAGAATTAGGCAAAAGATTCTGGGACCGCGTTTATAAAAAAGCGCACGATCTTTACGGTACGAGCGAAGTCCCCATCAATACCTTTAACAAAGTCTGGATCGTCCCCGACAAGGCGACCATATATGTCGACGGCTATACCGCGTACGTGGCTAAAAGTCATCTCAAGGTCATGCTGGAAGAGGATTATTTATCCTTAAAGGAAAACATCAGCGACGAGGAAAAAGGGACCGCCCGGCTGAAAAAAGACACGGTCCAAGAGATCAGCAGTGTTTCTTCCCAGATCGTCAAAGAGATCATCATCCCCGAGATCGAAAAAGAAGTTAATGCGGGCACGAATTTCGCGAATTTGCGGCAGATCTACCAGAGCATGCTTTTGGCGGTATGGTATAAAAAGAATTTACGTGAGACTTTGTTGGGCCAGGTATACATCGACAAAGCTAAAGTTAAAGGCGTTGACATTGAAGACAAAGAAGCCAAACAAAAGATCTACCAGCAGTATATTGATGCCTTTAAAAAAGGTGTCTACAACTATATCAAGGAAGAATATGACCCGCAGGAAAATGCCGTTATTGCCCGGCAGTATATTTCCGGCGGGGCTGTACCATATACGGAAAATGGTTTTGACGAAATTGGAAAGTTCGGCCAGCGTGATGCAGGGCAAAGCCGTGCCTCATTAGACTCCACGGGACGAAGCACCATTGATGCTCTGCAAGCCTTAGCTCGTGCCCAAGCAGCAGCAGGCCCGCAAGAGCCGACCCGCGTTAACACCATTACAACTGCCCTGGGAGAAAATCCATCAACCGATTTTGGAACGAGAGATCAAGCCTTGCCGTCTTTCCGCCACCCGCAATCCACCGACCAGCCGGATCTGCGCCCGACACCGCTGTCAGATCCTAGCAGCCTTACGGAAAGCGACACCGGCATCAGCATCATGCCTACTGAAAGGATTCAGAGCCTTAAGGCAAGCGGTTTTGCCAGTTTCCCAACGGTCAGCGCTAGCCAAACACCTTACTGGCTGCGTTACGCCATGGCGTTTTATGCCGATCAAGGCGCCCAAGGCCAGCAAAAATTGGAACAGTTAAAAACCATGGTCCGGCAAGGGCGCCTTCGTGCCGGGCCGGATGAACAAGATGATGTCGGCCAAGACGATCAAACCGTTCTTCTTTCGGATAATAAAGCAGACCCCACAGAAGTAACCTCCGCCTTAATTTCGCATTTGTTTTCTTCAGAAGATTCTCAAAAATTTCTTAAATGGAAAAAGGCGGCCCGCGGAGACACGGCGATCGAAAAGCTCTCGTATTACACGGCAGGCTTTGCCCTAGGCCATACGATGGAAGCTTTGGATTATTATGGCGTTTTTCGGCTGATCAAAAGAGTAGAGGAGGAAGAGGGGAGAGCGGCAACTTTTGCTGAAATTACTGATCAAATAAAGAACAGATATCAACTCAAGACTTATAAGTCCAAGCAGTATATGCATGGTGTTTTGCGGGCGATGAGTTCGTTAGGCTTGATCACCCGCGAAGGCTCCTCAGGAAGCGATAAGATGCAGTTTAAGCTCACTGATAAAGGGCGAGTATTTATTAATGAAGAAGGCCTTATCGCTAAGTACGGGAGTGTTGCCAAAGCATTGCCGGAGGTCGACCTGATGGGAGATTATTTGTTGGATCGCTCATCTCAGCCCAAGTGGGAATCGGCACCGGACCGGCCAACTTTTAGCCAGCTTCTGGAACGTTCAAACAATGGTTGGTATATTAAACCTTTAGCCAATAAAGATCTGGAAAAAGAAGCGAAGGCCCATCTTGACGGTATCATTATAAGCTCTCTTATGATAGCCATGCACGAGGCCAAGATCTTTGAACAATTCGATGAGAGTCTGTCCTTGGATATCAATATGATCGGGACAACGGAAGAGAGCAGAAAACGTTTAGGCATAGCATTTGATTTCTTTAAGAATGCCGGTTTTGTTGAACGAGAGGGAAGCAAAGTAACGTTAACAAAGGATGGCCTTGTGGCGGTTGATCGAGCCTTGGCTTATGGAGTTACAGTGTCTTACGATCCAAGTTACCGTCAAGCCAGGAGATTTTTATCCGGAGTTGATCCAGCGGGGATCGAGCGGACCAAGTCGGATGGCAAAGAAGCTTTGGTGAACCGTTCCCTTAATGTGAGAGGTTCCGGCGCGGCGCATGCTACTTATTTTCGTCAGACCGATAAGATCATTAAAGAATTGATCGATCAAATGGTTGAATCCGGTGGAATTCTGGGTGTGAAAGAATTAAGTAAAGGAGCACCTTTTGTGTTGTCTTTTCCTGATACAGGATCAGGAGATGGAAAAAATTTGGAGCATATTTATCGTTTTATAACGGGCAGGAACAGGGACGGCAGCTTCAAAACTAAATACGGCGCGTTGATGGCCCAAAATCCGGAATTATATAAATTAGAGATGATCGGTGTGGATCCTTTTTCAGCGGCCCGGGAAGAAGCCACAGCAACATTATCAAAAGCGGGTATTTCCCATATGGTTATCCCCGGCTATATCGAGGAACCGGATAAAATTGTTAAGGATGTTAGAGCGGCGTTGAAAGGGAAATATGGTGATAGCGCCAAATTTAAAGTCATTCACACCCGGACTTTCCTGGACCATAACCGACGATGGCAAGATATTGAGATCAAAACCGGTCCACATGGCTTGGCCAAACGTAAGGCGATCGGGACCGGCACCTTTGGCTGGCGCGGTAAGGCTTTTTCTAATAAATATGTTGAGCAAAATCTTTACGAATACTTAAGACGTTGGTATAAAGCCCTGGAATCTGAAGACCAGGATGAACTTCTGGTTACCGAATTACATACCGCTTCTGAACAAATGGTCGCCAGTAATTTAAGAAAAACGCTCGATATCGCTTATCAGCTGTCACATCTTTTTTCAGATCAGTTTATCGTCGAAGAACCGGTTTTTAGAGGGATCGCCGATGAAGCCGGTTTTGAATCTGACCCGAGATTTATCAAGCATTATCCCGACATAGAAGGTTTAACCACCGTGAGTCAGCACCTTTTACGCCGGAAAAAAGCGCCGGCCACCGCACAGGTCACCGACAGCGACGCGGGGATCGTAAGCTCCGACCGCGCGCAGTTTGCCGATTTTACACGAGCTCGGGATGAAGTTTTTCTTAAAGAGTTATTGCGCCATCCGGCCATTGTGAGTGATATTGCCGGGAATTTGGGAATTAGAAAAGAAGATATCGCTTCGGTCGAAGAGGTACGGGAAATAGGCACCGGAACAAATAAAAGCGTTTATCGGGTCAAGGTCAATGTCCAAGGACGCGCCCAACCTTCCTATGTAACGCTCAATACGCATGTGAGAAATATTGTTGATGGAGATGGCGTCGATAACGGGCCGCGGTTAACACAGGCAGAAGTCGAGCACTCTCAACTTTTACCGGGTTTTGCCAAAAAATTATGGACTGCCCATTCTAAAGATGGTCTTAAACTTCCAGGCGGCGATGCTTTGTGGGGTATTGATAGCAGTGTTTCTGTAGGAGAGTGGGTGGAGGGTGAAGATGGAGCGGCAGTATTGCAGCGTTTACCAGAAACTGGAGTAAGGAATAAAAAAGATTTTGTGGGGGAAACAATTCGATTCTTTACCCGGATCTGGCTGCAGACAGGTTATCTTCCGAGGGATTTTAATGTTAAGAGTGTGGTCCTGGAACCGGATTCCTTCACTTTAAAGTTAGTGGATACTTCTTCCTATCTTGATCGTCCTGTAACGCGAGATTTTCTTGAAAGGATGAGACAGGTGGTGGCAGAAGGATTGCAGGGAGACAGTAATTATACTTACGGGCAAGTAAGCCTTTCTCAACCGGAAGCGGAACAATTAGTAATCGATAACATTGTTCACACGGCCCGATCCTTTGATGGTGTTCATAGGCTCATACAAGAGATGCCGAAAGCTTCAGAAGGGTCATTTTTAGGTAAGCTAAGAAGAAGCCTCGATCAATCCCGTGGATCTGCCGTTGTCGAAAGCGATATGGGATTAAGCACGCCTGCGGTCATCTTAAGTAATATGAAGCCCGAAGCCTTGGTAACGTCCGGCCGCGCGCGGGTTTTAGGGACACAGGAAAGATTGGATAACGTCAGGGGCGGTTCGATATCTGATCGGTCCGTCGTGATCTTGGAAGGGAATGGAATAAATTTAGAGAATGTGAATGTCGACGGAACATTGGTTGTCCGCACAGCTCCCGGAGTTAATTTGAAAATAAAAGATTTTGAAGCAAAGAATGTCGGCTGGAAATTTACCGACAAACTTGAAAAAACCGAAGAATTCGAGATCGATGTCCGCGATCTGGCGCCGGGGGATTATACGGTCAGTGCCGACGGAAAAGTTGTGGATAGAAATAGTCGCGTTGTCGGTGCGGTGTCGAGAATGACTTACGACAAAAATATTTCTAAATACAGTATCAATGAAGAATCTATTGAAAGTATTTTGGATAAGATCATTAAGGAATACGATATCCGCGGGCTGGATGGTTTTTCTTCCGGTAAACAGCTTGACCCAACGACTCTCCGCTGGATCGGCCGCGCGTTAGGTACATCCAAATTTTATTCTGATGTTCATGGCCAAACGGTTGCTTTAAAAGAAGGCGACACATTCTTTATCGCCGGAGATAATGGCCCATCCACCAAACATTTGGTTAAAAAATATATTATCGAAGGGTTAAGAGATGTCGGGATCAATGTGGTTGATCTAGGCGTCACCACTTCAGGGCATTTATACAGCAGTATTAAGAGAGCAGGCGCCCAAGGCGGTTTATACATTACCCGCAGCCATGTGGAGATCGGCACCAACGGCGCCAAGCCCGTCGTGGGCGGGATCACATTGTACGGCGATATGCTGAAAGTTTTAAAAGGGGAGATCATGGCCGGCCGTTATCGAAAACCGACCAAAACCGGTACCGTTAATGTTTCAACCGGGATGAGAAGCAATTATTCCCGGCTTTATCGACAATCTTTGTCCGATGAGTTTGGTGATTTAAAGACAAAATTAGAAAATCAAAAAACGAAAATAACGGTTAATTTATCCGGCGGTTCAGCCACTGGTTATCGTGATGTATTTGAGAAGATTTTGGGTAAACAGAGTTTAGTTAAGGTTTTAAGAGATAAAAGTGATCCCTGGAATGAAACTGGTGGCCTGGCAGATCCTTCGCGTAAAGGCAAGGATGCCCTTTCTCATCCTAAAGCCGATATTATGCAGTATTCAGTAGAGCATCCGGATGAATTCGTTATCAATTTTGACCTGGACGCGGATAGGGTCAGTGTCGTGCAAAACGGACGGTTATTTTTAGGCGATGAAATATCTCTTCCGATTATTGAATACATGTTGACGATGGACAAACACGCAGAACTCAATAAATCTATTCCGATATTTTATGATTCCCGTATGAAATCGGAAGTCCCGGAAACGGTCCTTCATTTTGGAGGGAAGACAGAGCTTCATCCTAAAGGGCACTCTATAGTAAAAGCGTCCATGGATATAAATTTACGAGAATTGGCCAAAAGCCAGGGCCAAACAGTGGAACAATTCATGGCTGCTCATCCTGACTATCGCCAGGCGCAGTTTGAATATTCTTTACATATGTTTTTATCTAATGCCAGAGGGGAAAACTTCGATGACGCGATTCGTTTCAGTTTATTTTGGCTGGATGTCTTTACCAAAGTCCGCGAAAAACATGGCCAACCCAATTGGAGCCTGGCCGATTATATGGAACATTTGTATAAGGATGAAGGTATAAAGCGTTCCGTACAGCTGATCGAGCAGCGTACGCCATTACCGGATGCCGCTAAAAAGGAAGTTATGATCGCCATGAAAGATGCTACCCTTGAACATTTTAGCGGCCGGGAAGATTTTGAGTTTGTGCCAAGGGCAAAAGATTTGAAACCTGCGAGAAAGCCTTTCACCTTGGTTGATAATAATGGTGTGTTTCATCTTTATACGCCGAAAGGGGAAATTTATTGGGGCTGGTCAAATACTTCTGAAAAGGTAGCCTTCGGAACTCAAAGTACTTCAAAAGAAAATACTCAAAAATTAGCACAATT
>MHFY01000140.1:8837-23098 GCA_001805375.1 Omnitrophica WOR_2 bacterium GWA2_47_8
CAAGCCGCCTTCGCCGCGATCGATACCCGTTCTTCCCCGCCGTCTGCTTCGAGAGGGAGTACCGACAGCGATACAGGTATTCGAGGCAATAGCGCACCGCAAAAGAGATATTTTTTACCGGATAGAACAGAGGTCCCGGAAGGTTTGGTTCTCCAAGTTCAATCACGGGATAAAGATATGAAGTTAGAAGGCAGGGGAAATAGCATTACAGTTACAAGTGATAAGCTCATAAGGGAACTCGAAAATATGAAGAAAAAAGGCTTAAAATATGTTGAGCCGCCTAAAGATCTTCGACGGGATTCAGATAGCGATGGATATGAAGCGCCTCCTCCTAACCCTGCCACCCCCGGCGGTATCGACCTTGATCCCGCGCTGCTGGACCTGCAGATCAGGCGTGATTCGAGAGGCGTTCCTCTGCCTTTGCCGCAGCAGCCCATTCAAAATATGAAGATCGACGGATTTTTGCCTATCATCATCAACATCACCCCCGTGACCAGCCTGCCGCTGTTGTCCAATGTGAACAATCCTTCCATGGAAATGTCGAAGATATAGTAATTAAAGATACAAGAAACAAGATACAAGATACAAATAAATTCCAAATTGCAATGCCAAACCAATTTATTGATCATTGAATATTGTAATTTATTTGTACTTGTTTACTTAAGATCATCTTTAGATGAAACAAGTACTAATCCTAGTTTCATCTATAGAATATTAAGGAAAACTAGGATTGGTTATTGTTTCTTGTGTCTTGGTTATTAGTTTTTGATATACTATCCTCATGTACATCCCCGATTTTTTTGTTTACACTTTCGGCATCGTCTTTTCCTTTTATCTTTTTGCCGGCTTCCGCGACCGGAAACAGGAGAAAAGGAACGCGGCGGAACTCTATTGGTTCAGGCTGAAGGCCGAATACATGGAAGACCCCGAGAAATTTTCCGAAAAGTCGAAGGAGCAGGTCCTTCTGAACCATTCTTTTTTAAAGAAGGTCTATAAGCACACAAGCCGGGAAACGATCCTGAATGACCTGAAGCAGAAATCGTTCATGACCACGACCGTCTACGCCAGTTTTATGCACGAGAGTTATGGGGATTGAGAAAGGCCTGATCGCACAGATATTTAAAAAGATGTCACAGATAAATCCACGTAATCTGCAAGTAATCTGCGTAATCTCTTTATTAGGTTTTCTCCTCTACTGCAACGTCCTGCACGCTCCATTTCAATTCGATGACCACGAGCTTCTTTTGGGCAATCCGCATATCAAGAACATCTCAACCTTTATCGAAAATTGGAATGCTGATGAACGCAAGGCCGTAACCTTATTTACCTTTGCCCTGAATTATCATTTCGGTAAAACCGACACCTTCGGCTATCATTTGGTCAATATTGTTATCCATATCTTCAATGGAATATTGCTCTATCAGATCATCAGGATGATCCTTTCGGTAAAGGCTCTCGCGGGCAGTATCTATGAAAAAGAAAAAGTATTCTTTAGTCTATTGTGCGCGCTTATTTTTTTGGCGCACCCGGTGCAGACCCAGGCGGTCACTTATATTTGGCAGCGCGCGGAACTGCTTTCAGGGATGTTTTATTTATGGGCTTTTAAGTGGTACCTGCAGGGCCGGATCTATCGCCGGGCATCGCTTTTGATGGGTTCGCTGGCGGTGTTTATTGCAGGGCTTTATGCGAAAGGGACCATCGTCACCCTGCCGATCTTGATCGTTCTTTCTGAAATTTATTTTCTCAATGATGAGGCCGGCCAAAGGATATTAAAGAAAACCTGGCCTTTTTTTTTGGGCGCGTTCCTTCTCTGCGTTGTCTTTTTTGGGCAGGTCCATAAATTTTTTATTGTAACGGTCCGGGGCACGCCTTTTTCCTTTATTGACCCGAATTCGGAAATATCGTTCAATTATTTATTCATTCAATTCAAAGTGGTGTGGCATTATCTGCGGCTTTGTTTTTGGCCGGTTTATCAGAATCTGGATTATTATTTGCCGTATGACAGCTCCCGGTTCAGCTGGAAGGTCCTCGCGGACCCTTCGATTATTCTTTCCATGGCCGGGGTCATCGCGGTCTTGATCCTCGCCGGATATCTGTATAGACGGCAGCGGCTGGCTTCTTTCGGGATATTCTGGTTCTTTATTTATCTTCTCCCGACCTCGACGATATTCCGTAAAGATGCCATATGGGAGCACAGGCTTTATTTGTCTTTGCCGGGGATCGCGCTTATCATTGCTGCGGTCCTAACCGCCTTTATCCGCAATCAAAAATTGAGGGTCCTCGCCGCTGTTTTAGTCATCGGGACCTTGTCTGTTTTAACTGTCCTGCGCAATACGCTATGGCAGTCCACAACGCTTTTGATGGAAGACACGGTCAAGAAATCTCCTCTGCATCCACGCCCGCACAGCACGCTGGCCACGGCGTATTTAGAAAAAGGTGATCTGGGCAAGGCCAAAGAGCTGTACGAAAAGGCCATTCAGTTAAACCCCCGCTACGCCGAGGCTTATAATAATTTGGGTTTGGTGTATAAAGATCAAGGCGATTGGGCAAAGGCGGAGGGGTTTTTCCGCAAAGCCATTTCTTTGGAAAAAGATTTTGTTGCCCCGTATGTCAACTTGGCGATCCTTTATATGCTCTATGAGCGGTATGAAGAGGCGCTGGCATTGCTGCAGCGGAGTTTGAAGTATGAAAAAAGCGATAAGGCCTATGTGGTGATGGGCAAGATCCACACTTATCAGAACCAGTGGGATAAGGCTGAGATGTTCTATCATCAGGCCTTAGAGCTCGATCCCGACAGCGTGCATGCGCATTTTAATTTAGGCGATCTTTACTTCCATCAGAAAAAATACCCGGAATCCCTGGCGGAATTTCAAACGACCCTGCAGTTGGACACATCTTTTACGGACGCTTATGTCAAAATGGGGCTGGTGTATTCTGAATTAAAAGATTTGATCCAAGCGCGGGCTTTCTTGGAAAAGGCGCTGACTATGGACCCCGGCCGGGCGGATATCAATCAGTATTTGGCGCAAGTTTATTATGCCCTCGGGGATCAGCAAAAAGGGGAGATGTATTCTAAAAGAAGCCAGGAATTATTCTCCCGCAACCTGGGTGTGCCGCAATGAAAGACAATATCCTAAAAAAGATCCATCCTCTGGTGATCTTGTTTTCTTCCATAAGCGTTCTCGGCCTTAAGGATATCAGGGAAGGGGACAGTACGGTTGATCTTTTTTCCTTGAGCTTAGGAGGGGTGTTAATGATCATTGGTGCCCTTCGCTTGAGACTATATTTTAGAAAAGAAAATAAAAGCGGTTTTGATATCCGGGTGAACGGCCTGATCGTGGCCGCGGCCTTCTTAAGTTTGGGGTATATGAATGCGGCGGACCGATACGGTTTTTGGCCGTACGCGGAAGGCGTTTTAAAGTGTTTTTATAGATCCGGAAACGTTAAGTCAGCCATCTTTTACATCGGGGGGAAGAAAAACGGTTTGTACCGTGAGTTCTCTCCGGAAGGGACTGTTTCTTATGAAGGAAGTTTTCGTAACGACCAAAAAGAAGGCCGGCACATATTCTTTAACAAAGAAGAGCGCGTCGTCCGCGAGGAATCTTATGAAGATGATCAGCTGAAAGGATACACGACCTATCAATGGGACTATAAATTATTTACCAAGTATCTGGAGCATTTGAAAACTCGCGAAACCTTTGAAAATGGGAAAAGAATAAAATACGTCTATTGCCGGCACTACTTTGGCTGCCGGATGACGGAATATCTTTATGGGGGAGATCCTGTAGGATATAGATATTACGATGAAGGCGGTGATTTAATAGAGTATTTTTCCTTAGAACCCGACGGGTCCGGAAAGCTTCTCATCTGGGATCGTGGTCTGTTTTGGGCGCAAAACATGAAGAAAGGAAAAGTAGCTTGGGTAAAGATGTGTTACAGTAATCGGCGGAAATGCCAGTGGGAAAAGAGCAACTGGATATCCTGGAATCGAAGTGATCAAGTCCGCTGTAAGGATTATTTAGAAGAAGGCACGGATATTGCTGTGAAGAAATGTCCTAAATGGAAATGCCGGGTCATAAAGTTTAAGTAAGCCTAAGGATGAGCGGCATTCTTGCGCATTTCAGCTTCACTGGTATAATGGACGGGTAAAAAAGATAGAAGTCAGAAGTAAGAAGTCGGAAGGCAGAGAAGATGAAAAATTTTAAATTAAAATTGATCTTATCGTTTTATTTTTTTCAGACATCCGGCTTCTTGCCTCTGTTTTCCTAATAAATGATAAATCGTCCCTGTAGCTCAGTTGGATAGAGCATTTGCCTTCTAAGCAAAGGGTCGCACGTTCGATTCGTGCCAGGGACGCCAGTCTCCGTTCAAACATTTTTGTGTTTGAACTTCGTCTGGCTTCGCCTATAAGCGGTGAAGCCAGACGAATATTTAGAATCGGAGACTGTTGTCAGGCGAAGCCAAAAGCGTAAGCATTTTGGCGAAGCAGGATTTAGATTTTTTCTATGAAAACCCTCCGTAAAATATTAATTTCGCTTTTTTTACTGCTGACCGTCGTTTTCATAAGTTTGTATTTTTATGTCAAGGCCAACGGCCGGCAGGTCGTCCTTAAGGTTTTGAACGCCGGGCTCAGTCAGCCCGCCACGATCGAGGATGTGGAATTTGTTTTTCCTTTCGGCTTGAGTTTAAAAAACCTTAAAATTGAAAAATTTTTCGAAGTTAAAGAGCTTGATGTGCAATGCGGTTTTCCTTTATTAGGGAAGGATGGTTATAACATCGCAAGCCTGCGTTTCATTAGCCCGCGGCTGTTCCTTCAAAAGAATGAAGAGGGGGAATTTTCTTTATTACCGGTCCTTAAGAAAGAAAATCCTGTGCCTGCAGCCCCGCCTTCGGAGAACGCCCAGCCCCTGGCCGAGGTAAGCGAACCAGCCCTACCCTTGGGGTCTTTATTTTCCCAGAAATTTGACGGGGTTGCCATCAATGCCCTGGAGATCAGAAACGGTGAATTGGAATTTCATGATGCCTCTAATCCGAGTTTTAAATTTTCTTTAAAGCAGGTCGGCGGATGGGTAAGGAATTTTCATTATCCTTTTAAACCTTTACGCACGGCCTATGCCTTTGCCGCCGTCATGAACCCGCAGAACACGGTTTTTCAAAACAACCAGCTGAAAGCCTCCGGATGGGTGGATTTTTATCGAAAGGGCATGAACGGCAAGATCCGCATGACAGATCCGGACGGGAAAGAGGTTTTGATCGCGGATCTGGATGGGGAAAATAATGACCTGACGGTTTTGGGTAAAGTAAATTTCAAGAATATGCAGGCGGCCAAGCCTGATAAAGAAAAGGATTTTTCGGTGGAGGATATGCTTTTTACGGCCCTGCAGTCCAGCGACATTGATATCAATATGGATTTTAAAATAAGAACGAAGTTCGATGATTTTGAATTGAGCCGGATCTCTTTTTCCGGTAAGGTCGGGTATGACGGCCAGGGAGGAATGATCAAAAATCGGGAGATCGCCCCGGCCGCCCCTTCGGCCCCGCCGGAAGAAAATAAAGCGGAATAAGGGTTTTTTGGTATAATAAACGCCTTAATTTGTGGTGAGCGTAGCTCAGCTGGTTAGAGTACAAGATTGTGGATCTTGTGGTCGCGGGTTCAAATCCCGTCGCTCACCCCATATTTTGATCTGGGCTTTTGCCCAGATCAAAATATGATGATTTAGAGAGGGGATTTGAAGCCAAGTCGAGCGCCACTGGTTCAAGCGAGACTGGCCGGCTCCGGATGAGCCGAGCGAATGCAAGGCGAGGGAGGAGAAATCCCGTCACCCACCCCAACTTACCTTTTTCTTTCAAAAACGCCACCGGGCCATAATGTTCCGTTCGCTCGAAAAACGCGGTGTCATAACAAATTCGGGAAATAATCAACCTCAATTGAAAAATCAAAAAAGGAGAATGCCAATGAAACGAACAGTTTTTGCACTAGGGATCATGTCCATTGGGATGATTGCCTTGGCCAGTGGAGCAAGCGCAGCCGCGTTCAAAGAAGGCAGCTGGTCAATGACCATGACTATCCACGCCGACGGCATGGATGAACAGATGGCACAAGCCCAGAAGGATATGGAAAATATGTCGCCGGAAGAAAGGGCCATGATGGAGACTATGATGGGCGGAATGGGGATGAAAATGGGAGCTCAGGGCGGCGGGATGGTTATAAACAGAACGCAATGTATGACCAATGACAACCCGGTCCCAAAGGGCGACGACCAGGAAGATTGTCAGCAGACACATACTTTTAGAGGCAACACGCTCAATTTTGAAGTAACCTGCGACGATAGCCATTCGACGGGCCAGGTCACTTACAAAAATGATTCGATGAAAGGGACGATCAATTCGACAACCACCAAAAACGGCAAGGAAGAAAAATCCACTCTCGACATAAGCGGCAAATATGTCGGCCCATGCGACCAAGTATCACCCGCCGGGATGTCTGATCAGGAATTTGCGATGAAGCAGAAAGCGCTGGACCTTAAGAAGCAGGAGCTGGAAATAAAAAAGCAGGAAATGGAGCTGGAACAGGCTTCTCAAGCAAAAAGCCCAACCCCCAAAAACGCTTCGGACAAGATCAATGATGTGAACAACGCCGTTAATACCACTAATAACGTGAAGAATACTTTTTCCGGGTTAAAGTCTTTGTTAGGGCGCTGAGCATAGCATATCGTAAACAGCCAAATTTCTACTCGCGCGTTTATGTTCAGTAACGAAAGATCGGATCAGCTTCTAGTTAAAAAGTTGTAAATTATCATATTAAGCTGTATAATACATTCGAATTTTTCTATAGATGTTTTTCAATGAGAAATTTGTACGATATGGCCCATCAATTCGGGGCTGCAAACGAAGGACCAAACAAAGGAGTCAGGATGGCTTTTCAAGGTGGTGGATACGACAGGGGACCGCGCGAGATGCATAAAGCGGTCTGTTCAGATTGCAAAAAAGAGTGCGAAGTTCCTTTTAAGCCCAGAGGAGATCGCCCGATTTACTGCAAAGAATGTTATTCAAAACGGAAAGATAGCGGCCGTTAAAAGAAGCGTCTAGCGGCGCAAGGAATAAACCGGTTGCACAAAATCCCCGATGAGGTGTCCTCATCGGGGATTTTTTATGCCCTAAAAGGTTAAAAAATTGGGGCAGACGCAGAAGAATCCGGAGTTATACCCCGGTACAATTGATTCATTCTGGATCCCTGCCAAAATAATATCGTTAAGTTATTTCATTCTGGACCTAAACCGTTTAAAAACAAGGCCGCCATTAAATTTTTTAAATGGCGAGCCTCGGCATTCCTTCTTGAAAGGAAATGCGGAAAATGACGGGAGAGTTAAAATGACTACCGAAACTTTATTGTTACTGGTGTTGATCGTTCTTATCGCCGGGCTTTTGCCTGCTTGGCCTTACAGCAGGTCCTGGGGATATGCGCCTACCGGTGTTTTGACACTTTTGTTGATCGTTTTTCTGGTTTGGGCTATCGCCGGAGAGCGGCCGCTTTTCAGGAGTTCAGGGCGGGACCTTAAAACAACGGTCCAGGATGCCGGGCAAGATATTAAAGCGGCGGGGCGTGATGTAGCAGACTCCATCAGAGATACCGTCCAATAACTAGGAGGGCCACATGATAAATCAAAAAGACCAGAAGGGTTATGATCTTATCAAGGAAAGGAAAAGATCGTTCGCATCCGACAATAATCGGCTAGGTCAATATGACGAAGAGGATGATTTTTTATGTGGGAAGGTCCCGGCTTTATTGCCGGACTTTTCGCAAGAAGAGGAAGAAGAATAGGTGATCTCTGCCGGGGATTTTTAATGTCATCCCTATTATACCTTGGTATAATTGACTCATTAGGCTTTTCATCCAATAATAATACAAAATTTCTTATAATTTCTTTATAACCTTGCCATTAAGGGCGGGGGGGGGTATATGTCTGTAACTAAAAAAAATATCTATATTGTTGATGATGACGAGTCGGTATGCCGCGCGCTCAAAGTCCTTTTGACGACCTTTGATTTTGAAGTAAAAACATTTAATTCCGCGCAAAGTTTTTTTGACGCCGTGCCCCATGATGAGCCCGGGTGTTTAGTCCTCGACATTCATATGTCCGGATTAGACGGGTGGGCCGCGCAGAAAAAGATCCTTGATTCCGGATCGAAACGCCCGGTTATTTTTATTTCTGCTGAGAAACAGGAAAATGCCGCCGATCGCGCTGTGAAAGTAGGGGCGGTGGGTTTTCTGCAAAAACCCTTTAATGGTCAGACACTGGTTGACCTTATCAATGCCGCATCAGAAAGCAACGACGTTATGGATAAAATGGCACAGTAGCGAACGCATTGTTGGGATTTCTTATCTGCGGTATAATGATTTAAGGAATTTGATCCCCTGAAATGAAAAAGTCAAAGAATACAAAAATCCCCCCCCTGAAGAAGGTAACCCGGAAGAATTTGGAAAAGAAGATCCGCCGGCAAACCGATGAGTTGAAGGTCAGAAGCGGGCAGTTAAGGGAAGGGGTGGATAGGGAAAAAGTCGCAGATCGAAAGATCGAGGAACAGCGCGAGGAGCTTTTGCATGTCACGAGGGTGGGAAAGCTAGCGGAATTCGTTTCGTCTTTGGCTCATGAGATCAGCCAGCCCCTGACGGCCATTCTTTCTTATGCTCAAGCGGCTCAGCGTATGTTCTCAGGCAGGGAGCCGCAACTGCAGGAGATCCTGCAGTACATTATCAATGATAATCATCGGGCTACTGAGGTCATCCGGCGGTTACGGTTACTTTTAAAGAAGAGTAAGCCCACATTAGAGTCTCTGGATATCAATACTCTTATTAACGATACGGCTACGCTTATGATGACCCATATCACTGTAAAGAATAAAGTTCTTAAGCTCCATCTGGAGAAAGATCTTCCGCTCGTCCAGGGTGATCGCATACAACTGCAGCAGGTGCTTTTGAATCTTATCAGCAATAGTTTAGAAGCGATGGAGGGGAATGATGCCGGCCGTGAACTGCTGATCAGGACATCGCGCAAAGATGCCGGCACGGTCATGGTGGAGGTGAGGGATGCGGGATGCGGCATTTCAGAGGAAAATATGAAAAAGCTCTTCGTTCATTTTTTTACTAACAAGCCGGATGGTTTGGGCATGGGTTTGTCCATCAGCCGTTCTATTGTCGAGGCGCATGGCGGACGATTGAATGTAAAGAATAATTCTGGCCTCGGCGCGACCTTTTATTTCACCATACCTGTTAATGTGAAGGGGATGGTTAATGAATAGCGCTATTATCTATGTTGTTGATGATGATATCTCGATATGCAGGGCCATATCATTATTGTTAAAAACACACGGATTTAAAGTTGAGACGTTTACACGGGCTAAAGATTTCCTGGTTTTTAAGCATCCTAAGGTGCCGTCATGTTTGGTGCTTGATATCCGTCTGCCGGATATCAACGGATTTGTCCTCCAGGAAAAAATGGTACAACAGGGGATCAACATTCCTATTATTTTTATTACCGGGTATGGAGATGTCCCGAAAAGTGTCAAAGCGATAAAAGCCGGGGCCATAGATTTTTTTATCAAGCCCTTTACTGGGAAGAAGCTCATTAATGCCATCGCGCTTGCTATTGTAGAAAGCAAAGCCAGAAATAAAAAACAGGCCGAAGCAGAAAAAATTTGGCGGAATATCCAAACCCTTTCCCCCAGAGAACTTGAAGTCTTCCGCTTAGTGGTCAACGGGATGATGAACAAACAAATTGCTTCAAAGCGGGGCACCGCCCTCCAAACCATTAAGGTCCACCGCGGCCGGGTCATGCAGAAGATGCAGGCGAAAACCGTTACCGAACTGATCCACCTCGCCCAAAAAGCCGGCATTACCCCCATCCAGTACTAATACCTTCTCCATTGCTTCAAAGATAAAATTGACATTACCGTCGGCAAAAACCGGGATTATACCCCGGTACAATTGATTATGTTTTACCCTCCCATAAAATACCATCACGCAGTTGGTAGATCTTATGAATATTGTGCTGGTAAGTGAGAACGGCATGAATAAAGCAACAAAACAGTACGCATAAACAAACAGAGAGGATGTGTCATATGAAAAATGCAATTGTGACCATGGTTGTTGTCCTATCTTTTTTTGGTTTTTCGACGCTAAGTTTCCTGTCCGTCCGGCAGGTAGACGCGGGGATGATAAAGCCATTAAAAAAGGGGGAAATAAGAAGGACAGGGCAATCAATTTATAAAGCGCGGAGAGCTCAGGCGGCTATTCCTAAGTCAGCACCGATTCCGAAGACAGAAGTAAAAACAAATGAAAAGACGTATAAATAAAATGCCATCCCAAGGTTGCTTTTCACGTTAGGTGTGCATTTATAAGGAGAAAATTATGATGATAAAGCCAAAGATAGAGAAAGCGCTTAACAAGCAGGCAAACGGGGAGTTAAATGCTTTTTATTCGTATTTGTCCATGTCTGCGTATTTTGAATCTTTGTATATGCCGGGTTGCGCCCACTGGTTCAAAGTTCAATCAAACGAGGAGTTCAATCACGCCATGAAATTAAACGAGTATCTCATTGCCCGAGGCGGGAAAGTTGTTTTGACGGCCCTTGAGGCGCCGAAAACACAATGGAAGTCTTTTTTATCCATTTTTGAAGAGGCATATGAGCAAGAGTTAAATGTAAGTGCTCAGATCAACGACCTTATGGATCTGGCGAGAAGTGAACACGATCATGCCACAGAGATCATGCTGCAATGGTTTGTTACTGAACAGGTCGAGGAAGAAGACACGGCCAACAGTAATGTTGAAAGGTTAAAGTTGATTAAAAATTATACTGAAGGAATAGTGGCATTTGACCGTGAGCTTGGGCAGCGTAAATAAAGATTGGATTAATGAAACATTAATAAAATGGGGAAAAAAATGTCAAAACATCGTCATCAAAGCAAGGCAGAGCAAATTTACAACAAAACACAGGGTTCAGAACCATTTAATTATGAGAAGATGCCCAGGGGTAGATCAATGCATCCGGAAGGGGTTCACATGAAGGCGGCCGTGGAAGATAGTTCAATCCAGGCCCTGGCTTATCAGATTTATCGTGAAAAAGGAGGATCTGCTTTGGATAATTGGTTGGAGGCAGAGCGGATTTTAGAGAATAACGATTCGGCGGTTTCTAGTTTTACTGTATAGGTAGAGAAGCCAAACATATAAAAATAAGTTAACCATTAACAAAGGAGATCAAGATGCAAAGTATCTACACAAAAGTTAGGGACACGGAAAATTTATTAAAAGACAGAGCACCCGACCTCAATACGGCTTTAAAGCAGGGGGAGGAACACCTCAAGAGCGCTCTTTCCGATGTGGAGAAAAGGATCGAACAAGGGAAAGAGCAGGTCAAAACTGTTATGGCCGATGTTGATAAGAGGCTTCATGAAAATCCATGGCCGATCGTCGCGGGAGTTGCCGTCGGCTGCATTCTTTTGGGATTTTTCATGGGATTCAGTAAGAAATAGGAATATGAAATTTCTGCTCGGTGCGGGGATGACATTATCATTGTGTCATTTCCGCGCAGGCGGAGATGACATCAGAGAATTATGACAATACCTGTATCTCATCGAGGAGGAAGGATGACCTATTCGGAAGATAAAGATTCAGCCATCGATTCGGTAATACAATCGCTGGAAAGAGTGCATCAGCTTAAAAAAAAGGAATTTAAAAACAGGAAAGCGTATCAAAATTCTTTTGCGGGCAGTCATTTTTTTCCTCAGTCTTTGGATCCCCTGTCTGCGCCCATCCTGCAGATCCAAAGCGTTCTGAAGATATCGGAAGAAGTGCTGAAATTTGTTTCCGAGAAAATGCAGCAAGAAATTAAACAGAATCCGTGGGCCTTGTTAGGGAAAGTAGCCATGGGAAGTTTTGGAGTTGGGTTAATAATGGCACGGTGCCTGACTTTAAGAAAGAAAGTAAAAAAATGAGAAGACTTTTTATGACAAATTTATTCCTTCTTGCATCTAATTTGATAAGAGGATTTAATCCCTATCGAAAAGCATCCGTTGATCTAACAAAGATAAAGATGTCCATATGGTATCTGCACGGCATCAAAGCGTTGCGTTTATTGTTTATTAGTCTTTTGGGCGCCGGGATGTGCTTGGTCCTTTTCATGAGCGGCCTGATCCTTTTCCATCTGGCTATTGTGCTTTATGTTCCCTGGGAACCCCAAGTTAAACTAGGTTTTACCTTGATGTGCGCGGTCATTTATATTTTATTGGCGGGGGGCTTTTTTTCTTACGCTTTTGCTGAGGACAAATGGTTAAAGATATTCAATGCTGATGGTTTGATGAAACAATTCACAGAACTTTCCGAAGAGGAGGCAAAACAGGAAGAAAGGGGATCCCCATCCAGCAATTAAAAATATAAGAATATTTAGACACAATTAATATTTGACCACAGAAGAAAGGATGTTCTAGCGATGGCCTATACTCCAAGAATTTTGGCATTTGCTGGCAGTACACGCATAGACTCCTTTAATAAAAAACTTGTTAAGATCGCGGCGGCGGGAGCCAAAGAGGCAGGCGCCCAGGTAACCTGTATCGATCTGCGGGATTTCCCCATGCCGCTTTACGATGGGGATTTGGAAATAAAGGAAGGTATCCCTCTTCATGCCCTAAAATTTAAAGAAGCCTTGCTCTCACATCAAGGGCTTCTTATTTCTTGTCCCGAATACAATAGTTCCATTTCAGGCGTTTTGAAAAATGCTATTGATTGGGCTTCCCGTGCACTTCCGGGCGAAGCGCCACTAGCCTGCTTTACCAATAAAGTGGCTGGCCTTATGAGCGCGTCACCAGGTATTTGGGGCGGTTTAAGGGTCCTCGTACACGTCCGTTCTATTTTGGGGAACATCCAAGTCCTTGTCCTGCCGGATCAAATCGCTATACCGAAAGCGAATGAAGCTTTCAGCGCGGATGGTTCACTCAAAGATGCTAAACAGCTGGCCGCCGTTCAAAATATCGGTTCTAAATTGGCCAAGATGTTGATCAAATTGGGCAGTTAAAAGAATTATGAAGGCTATTGCCGTATTTCCAGCAAGGAAAGCAATTAAGCTCATCGACCATGAGCCTCCCAAAATTGTAAAACCCACAGAAGCTAAAATCCGTATCCGCCCGCGTTAAACTTCGGGATCATTTTAAAAATGAGGTTTTTTACATGTTGATACCGCAAAAGCCGGGATTATACCTCGGTACAATTGATTATATTTTGCCATTCCCTAGAATGTCATTATGCAATTAGAAGAATTACAGCTTAAGGAGTGTGGCAAAATGTCGACAGACAAGAAACAAATTTACATTGTGGACGACGATGAATCCGTGCGCCGCGCGCTTAAACTTCTCCTGGTTAGTTACGAGTTTCAAGTCGTGACATTTAGCTCGGCAGAGGAATTTTTTAGCGCTGTGCCGAACAGCGTTCCCGGGTGTTTAATTTTGGACATCCACCTGCCGGGATTGGAAGGATGGCAAGCGCAGGAACGGCTTTTTAGATCAGGATCTAAGCGCCCGGTCATTATTATCTCAGCAGATAAGAATGACGGCCTAAAGGATCAGGCTTTGAAAGCGGGCGCTGTTGGTTTTTTGCAAAAACCGTTTAAGGACCAAGAGTTGGTCGATTTGATCAATCAGGCATTTATAAATCAAAGGCCGCCAACTTATAATTAAAGAAGTTGGCGAGCCGCGCCGCATAAAAAAATGAAAGGCGGGAGATCGATATGAAAAATAATTTTTTGTTAATCCTGGCAGCGCTATTCTTGGCGACCTCGGTCTTGGGCTGTAACATGTTCAAGGGCGCGGGGGAAGATATAGAAAATGCCGGGGCAAGTATTCAAAGGACCGTTGAGCATAACGATTAAGGGTGAAAAAAAATTAAGCTCCGCCAAGGCGGGACAAGGAGTCCTGATTTTTCTAGTATAAAATTGCAGTGATCAGGATTTCCAGGACAAGATTAAGGAGAATAACGATGAAAAAATTACTAGGTTTATCAGCATTACTTTTAGGTGTAGCTTTTGTGGGATGCAGCGGACAATTTTGGGGCGGCGCGGGCGCCGGAGCCTTAGGCGCCGGGGCCGGGTATGAGATCCAGGCTGAGCGGCAAATGAGGCAGTTGGAGGAAGACTTCAAAAGCGGCAAGATCAATCAGCAGGAATACGACATCCGTAAGGACCAGATACGGAAGGGTTCATTGCTGAAATAAAGAG
>MHFY01000140.1:23112-23407 GCA_001805375.1 Omnitrophica WOR_2 bacterium GWA2_47_8
TGAGAGGCCAGAATACCGATATCAAGAAAGTGGAAGGAGGTCGTTATGTTAAATTGGGCAGCTACATTTTTTATTATTGCAATTGTCGCCGCGGTGTTTGGATTTACGAGTATCGCGGGTTCAGCCATTGAGATCGCCAAGATACTGTTTGTTGTTTTCTTGGTTTTAGCGGTTCTTTCCTTGCTTCTTGGCAGGAGGAGGGCCGTATAATTTTTTCGGCCCGTAACGCGCTTGCCCTTGGCTTGGCGTCAAGGGCAGGTGATGGGAGCAGAAGGCTGTTTTTAAACTTTGTTAT
>MHFY01000140.1:23417-30117 GCA_001805375.1 Omnitrophica WOR_2 bacterium GWA2_47_8
TGTTTTGATCTTTCAGTTAGTGGGTTGCGGGACCATTCTGCACCCTGAACGCAAAGGGCAAAAAAGCGGACGTTTAGATGTGGGTATTGTCGTTTTAGATGCGATAGGATTACTTTTCTTTTTTATCCCAGGCATCATTGCCTTTGCCGTTGATTTTAGTAACGGAACGATTTATCTCCCCGGAACAGCCAGCAACTCACTGAACCCAAAGAATATAAGACAAGTTAAATTCGATCCCAAACAGAGCAGCATAGCCAGTATTGGAGAGACCATTAAAAGAGAAACCGGATATGATGTGGAACAGTACCGAAATAATATGAATATCTCTAAATTAGAATCTGTAGATGAGATGATGGTTCGTTTTGCAGAAGTTTTACCGAAGATACAAAATACTCGCGTCACTTTGTTAACAGGTAACAGTTGTTCAGGAAGGGAGAGTCCAGATGATCACTACTTTGTTGGAAAGAGAACAAGTAAGGACAACTCAGGTTACAAGAAAATATGACAAGAGATATTTTCCGCGTTGGGAAGTGAATAAGCGCGTTGAATATAACGAGGAAGGGTGGATTGCTTTTCGGTCTTATACCAAGGATTTGAGTTTGGCCGGGTCATCTGTCCTTGTTTTCGGTAATCCTCCAGCGCGGCATCGTGTTCAATTAAGGATCCATCTGGTAGAGAAAGAAAATTTTGAGGCCCAGGGGCGTATTGCCTGGGTCCGGTTAGAACCAACCCATGCATTACTTGGCATTGTCTTTGAGAACCTCAGAAGAAAAGCGCAGGAATTGATTACGCGTTATGCTTTTGAAGTAAGAAAAGACCACTTGTTGATCTATTGATGAAGGGAAAGAAATGAAAAAAATGATAATGGCTATTATGTGCTCTTTAGTGCTTGCCACGCTTTTAAGCTTTACTGAAGAGAAGAAAGAACCTGCCCCCAATGTATCGGCGGATGTGCATGCTAGTGAAAATGCAGAATTTAAACGCAATGGGGATGTGTTCAACAATAAAGCGAATAAAAAAACAGAGCTAAAAAGGTAGCTAAAAAAAAGATAGTGGAGGCAAAGGAAGAGAAAAAGAAAGCGGAAGCGGCTCAGGATAAAGGTGAAGGGCAAGTTAAAGTGAAATTTTGAAGGAAATGCTAATGGGTGTCTCTAGCTGCATGGAATTTTTTTCAATGATTGCAAAGTGGGTTTCCGACAAAGCCGCACTATCGTTGGCGGGGTTTGCGGCCTTCCTTGTTGTTTTGGTTTGGGCGATAGCAGGAGTACCGCTTCATTTTAGCGTGACCTGGCATCTCCTGATCAGTACGCTTGCGGCGCTTGTCTCCATCATCATGCTTTTTATTATTCAAAACAGCCAAAACCGCCATACGATTGCGATTCAACTGAAACTTGATGAAATTATCCGCGCTACTCAAGGAGCTCACAACGAAATGATGGACATCGAAAAATTGACGGATGAGGGCCTGGCGAGGGTTCAGAAAAAATATGGTTTATTGGCGGAGAAAACCAAAGAAGATTTGAAACAAGGCAGGCTTGACACCCATACCCCAGCCATTGGGAAAATAACCTAGCCAAGAAAGTAATTACAAACCAGAAACAAGAAAGGAACGTGTTCCATGAAGAATGTAAATTATTTTAAAGTGATCGTCGCGGTTACGGCCGCTATGTTATTCACCAGTATTTCTGTGCGTGCTGAGGATGCCCCGGTTGTGCGCCAGGTATCAGGCGAAATTGGATGGATAGATGTTCAGCAAGGGAAGTTAGAGCTTAATAAGGCAACATCGATAGGCACGAAAACAACAGCGTATAGGATTACTCAGAATGAGACACGGGTCACTGATACTGCGGATAAGAAGTTTCTCGGCGTCGGGGATTTACGGGCAGGTCAATATGTCACCATTGAAGTGGTCGATGGCCAAGAAGATCAAATTGTTCAAAAGATCACCGTTGATTCCATGCCAGCATCTGAGTTCCAACAAGTTTTTGGTGAGATCAAGGATATAGACGTTACAGCTGGAACGTTTGTCGTGGAAGAGAGGGTAAGGATCGGCCAAGAGGAAAAAAGCAGGCTGTCCTATTTCGTTTTTGACCCTAAAGATATCGTTGCTATGCACAGCCCCAGTAAGCAGCCGGTAGAATTAGTGCTAAAGCCCGGTGATGTCACCAAGGTTGAATTTGTGCCGCTGAATGGGAAGCAGCAAGCGCGGTACATTACGTTGTACTCACCAGGTGTTACGAGTACAACCACCACAACCACCACAACCACGACACGCTAAAAGGTTCAAGACAAGAAAAAGGGCAAATCACGGCAATAGTGCCTTCTTAACCAGAAAAGGATGAGTTTTATGAAGATGAATTATTTGACTATATTATTTACGATTATGGCTACGACACTGTCTGTGCACGCAGAGCAGACATCAACGATGCCTATGTTCCAAGAAACCGACAGCAAAGCCGTCGCTTTGAGGTCGGGCATGGCTAAGCTTTGGGAGGACCACATCACCTATACAAGAAACTACATTATCAGCGCGTTAGCAGGCCTTGAAGATGGAGGCACAGTTGCACAGCGGTTGCTTCGCAATCAGGATGACATCGGGGATGCGATAAAACCGTATTATGGAGAAGAAGCCGGTGAGAAATTAACTGTGTTGCTTCGGGAACATATCACGATCGCTACCGAAGTGGTGACAGCAGCGAAAGCGAATAATAACGAAGAATTGAGTAAGGCCCAGGCAAAATGGAACACGAACGGCGATGATATTGCAGCGTTCTTAAGCAGTGCCAATCCTCATTGGGGAAGAAATGATATGACAATGATGCTCCATAAGCATTTGGAGTATACAACCACAGAGGTAGTCTCTCGCCTAAAGAAGGATTGGACCGCTGATATTGATGCCTATGATCAGGGGCATCAGCATATGCTGATGTTTGCCGATATTTTGACGGAAGGGATTGTTAAAAAATTTCCCGAGAAGTTTGCGCAATAGTAAGTTTCATAACCTACAAGGGAGGTATAAAATGGCAAAAAAAAGTCGAGGTGGAAGAATGACAGCAGCAAAACGGCGGGCCGCTAAGACACCGGGCGGACGCGGAAGAATAAAAAATCGCCTAGCCGGCCGAAACATTATGGTCAGTTAGATCTTGATGTTAACCATCCTCTGCCTGAATGTGGAGGCGGAGGATGGTAAGTATCAAACAAAAGGATTTTTGATGTTATCTTGGTTAGCTATGTTTGTTGGAGGAAGCTTAGGGATGAAAAATAGAATAGAACAGTATCAGAAAGTAAAAAAGCCAAGGTTTAATGAGGCGCTTGATAAAAAATTGGCTCAGGATCTGGCTCGTGCGGACGATGATGGCTTTGTTATCACTGATAATCATTTTAGAGCGCAATCGGCAGAGCAAGATTCAGATTGCTGGAACGATTTATGGCAGCTTATAAAGGCCAAAAGCTTTCGATTTTTTAACAGAAAAAAAGGGCCCAAAATTCCGTAAAAAACCTGCCTGCGGCAAGAAGGGAGAACATATGAGCGGGATAGTAGGGTTACTCATTCTGGCTCTAGACATTATTGCCATCGTTGATGCTTTAAAAAGTTCCATGGACACAGGCAAAAAGGCATTGTGGATCATTCTGATTCTTATTTTGCCTGTTATCGGCATGATACTCTATTTTTTGATCGGCAAGAAATCATGAGCAGTAGTAAATTATTGAGGAACGCAAAAGTGAAGGAATGCACAAGATATGAGCTCTGCTATCTCAATAATGAAAAAGTTCGTATTTTTCCGTACAATCCTCGCTTTATTTTTTTGTGTTTCTATGGTGGCGGGGTGTACCAGTACTCATAAGACGATAGTAGGAGAGGTCCCGTACGAATTTACATTTCCAAAAGATTTTTTGTGGGGTGCCGCCACATCCTCTCACCAGGTCGAAGGAAACAATACCAATAATGATTGGTGGGAGTGGGAACAGACACGGCTTCCCCGGGCGCGTTCGGGCCAGGCCTGTGATCAGTGGAACCGTTTTGAAGAAGATTTTAAACTCGCCCAAGCATTAGGTCATACCGCCCACCGTTTTTCTATCGAATGGAGCCGCATTGAACCTCAAGAAGGTCAATGGGACAGCTCAGCCCTTGAGCATTACGGCCAGGTTATCCGCTCGCTTAGATCAAAAGGCATCGAGCCTATTGTAACGCTGCATCACTTTACGCTTCCTTTGTGGTTGGCGCATCAGGGTGGTTGGCTCTCAGAGAAAACTCCAGAACTTTTCGCCCGATACGTTCAGAAAGTGACTGAAGCTTTAGGCAGTGATGTCCATTATTGGATGACGTTAAATGAGCCTGGCGTATATGTGTATAAAGCTTATGTGATCGGGGATTGGCCGCCCGGGGTAAAATCACCTGAACAAGCGTTTAAAGTCTTCAAAAATTTGCTCTTGGGGCATGTCCTAGCGTATGAAAAGATCAAAGAGGCCTATACCCGAAAAGGTTGGAAGGAGCCCATGGTTGGGATCGCTCAAAGTGTGCTCATATTCAGGGCTTGTTCGGATCGTTCTTTAAGGGATCGGGTTGCGGCGCGCTTTAGGCATTGGATGTTCAATCATTTATTTGTCCAGGCTTTGGTCCGGGGGAGGGCCTATTGCCTCGGACTTTTTAGTATTCATTTGCCCAAAGCAAAAACTTTGGATTTTATCGGCCTTAATTATTACACACGGGATTTTGTCCTTCATCACGGTTATGGATTCCCTGGAATTTTGGGCCAGGCGTGCACGGCGACCGTAGAACTGGACCGGCATACGGGTAAAGATAATTTTCTTTCCTGGGAGATCTATCCGAAAGGATTGCATACGTTCCTTAGAGATTTTTCGCGATACGAACTGCCCCTTTTAGTTTCAGAAAATGGGCTTGGTACTGACGATGATACAGAACGTTCGGAGTTTATTATCGAACATCTGAAAGCCGTGGCCTTCGCGATGGAAGAGGGAGCCCCTGTGATCGGCTATCTCTATTGGTCATTGCTGGATAATTATGAATGGGCGGAAGGGTTTGTCCCGCGGTTTGGATTGATAGGGGTTAATTATACAACGCAGGAGCGAACGGTTCGAGATTCGGCAAAAAAGTTCGAAGAGATCATCCGCTCAGGGAAACTGCGTTTTTAAGGAGTTGATATGAATACAAAAAAAGAAATGATCCGATTTTCCATAGCAGGGGCTTTTGTCGGCGCAACAGATCTTGGTATTTATTATTTTTTAATTCATTTTTTATCTTTCGACCTATCGAAAGGAATTTCTTTTACGTGCGCAGCCATTGTCGGGTATTTATTTAATAAATATTGGACATTTCAATATAGCCAGCCATCTTATGCTGAAATTGGTCGGTATACGATAATTAATTTTTTAGCTTTAGGAATTAACGTTTTAATAAATCACGGTATCCTCAGCGTGCGACCTGGGGCTATTTCTTTAGCTTTGGTCATTGCCTCGATGTTAACAGGTTTATTCACCTTTATTGGTTATAAATGGTGGGTTTTTAGGATTTTGTTAAAAGAAGGGGTTTATTTCACGTGGTGGAAATGGTTCCCATGGAGATTTTTAGTCAGAGATGCGGCGCGTAGGCAGGGATTTCTAGATCCTATTAAAATTATTTCTCAACTGCAGAATTTTGCGCAACCCTCAGAGGTGGCAGCTCCAACGGAATTGATCCGTTCCGGAGTTGTTTTACACGCTCGTGGTTTGATGAATAGTTTGGCCATCCAGCATAACCTTGATTGGATCTGGCCTTATTGGGTAGAATGTCAGTATGACCCGCAGAACGAGGCGTTTATCCCACGGTCTTTTTCGTTAACTCAAATTAATCTCACCCATAGGAATTGGACAGCTTTGGGCGTTCCGGGCGGCAGCGAATTTCCTTTGGTGGATCCCCGCGGCCTGGTCACTCCCTATTACGACAGCTGGTCGATTGATGTTTGGATCATCCCAGAAAAAGGAGAATCATTGATCCCTTCCCGTTTAAAGGTGGTTTCTCAGAAGCTGGTTATGGATGATGATCTTTGCGTGATCACAGAATCAAGCCTGGATCAATTAAAACTTCGATTGAAAGCACAAGTTGTTGGTTCAGCGCAATCTTCAGTCTGCCAGATCCAAGTGGAAGGATCTGCTCTCCAAGCGGCGCAACTCGTTATTTCTCTGCGGCCGTATAATCCCGAGGGCGTGAGTTTTATCCACGATATTTCTCTGCTTGAAGACCGGATGGGCTGGCAGGTGAATCGAAAGGATTTTGTGTATTTTAATATCCCCCCGGATCAATGTGAGTTTTCATATTATTATCATGGTGATGTTTATAGCCGTTTGTCATCCGTCTTCACCCAGCCAAAATGTAGTGAGGCTGCGCCGGATGAACCCGGCGAAGCCAAACACGAAAGTATTTTGGCCCAGACGGGTCCATTGCGGGAAGATAAAAAAGAGATTTGGTGCAGGGTCGGTATGGCCTCCGCGGCAGCAGTATACAAGCTGGAGGCGGGACGATCACAAGAATTTATCATTTCGGTGCCGTTAACGAAAAATAAAATTGCAAATGACCCCTCTGGGGATTATCAAGAGGTTGCTCAACTGGATTGGGAGAAAAGCCTTCAGGGTGCGTGTTCATTGCAGATCCCCGATAAACATTTTCAGTTCCTTTACGAAGCCGCACTCCACACCATGGTTT
>MHFY01000140.1:30129-44334 GCA_001805375.1 Omnitrophica WOR_2 bacterium GWA2_47_8
TTGGATTGTTTCCGTTCCCGTCAGACAGTCCAGGGTTATTTCCTATCGCAGGAAGGGGAGTGGGATTCTAACGGCGAGGCCTTGTGGATCATGCGTCAGTATTGTGAGATGACGGGAAATGTTCCGCCAAAAGAATGGAAAGAATCCATCCATAAAGCGGGCCAGTGGATCTGTAAAAAGCGCTTGGCCGGTAATTTACAATCTGCCCACGCAGGTTTATTGCCATCGGGATTTAGCGCCGAGCATTTGGGGCCGAATGATTTTTATTATTGGGATGACTTTTGGGCTGTCGCGGGATTAAAAGCAGCGGCCTTTTTGTGCACAGCTTACAAAGATCGGGATGAGGCTGTTTATTTTGAAAAGGAATCACGTGTACTATTGGGGAGCATTGATCAAAGTTTGAAAAAAGTGGAAGAGCGTTTGAAAAGAACTGCGATGCCAGCGTCTCCATATCGGCGTCTGGATACGGGAGCGATCGGCTCTTTAGCTGCCGGCTACCCGCTTCGTATCTTTGAACAGGACGACCCAAGGATCTTAGACACAGCTGATTTCTTAATGAAGAATTGTTTAGTCCATGGCGGATTTTTTCATGATATGACCCATTCGGGGATCAATCCTTACCTCACGCTGCATTTAGCGCAAGTGCTTTTGCGTGCTGGTGATCTTAGATATTTTGATCTGATGACAGCGGTGGCCAAACTGGCTTCACCGACGGGACAATGGCCTGAGTCGGTACATCCGCGCACCGGCGGCGGATGTATGGGGGACGGACAGCATGTATGGGCCGCGGCGGAATGGGTTTTGATGATACGGAATTGTTTTGTCAGGGAAGAAGATGAGCGGTTGATTTTGTGTTCTGGGATCCCTCAAGCCTGGCTTGAGAAAAAACAAATTATTTCCTTTGGGCCCGCACCAACATGTTTTGGGGATATTCAAATTTCCATAAAACCCCAAGGGCAAAATATCCTCGTCGAATGGCGAGGACAGTGGCTCACGAAAGAACCACCGATCGATATTCAATTGCCTGGTTTTGGGAAGGTAAGAGTTCCGCCGGCAACGAATTCTTTGGAATTGAAATATGAGGCGAATAAATGACAGAGACCCTGACAACTAGATTTAAGAATTTCATCACATTGAAATCGGGGGAGAAAATTTACCCAAGAGAGATCGAGGAGATCTACACAAAGGCTGCTCCTGTCAAAGAGATGTGCGTCTTTACCGTTTCGGGAATGGGGGGCGTAAGGAATTCAAAAGTTCTTTGGGCTGTCATCCAGCCGGATCTTGATAGTTTCAGGGAATTCGGTGAAGTAAATCTGCGTTCCGTCCTTAAGGAGAGATTTGATAATGCCTCGTTGTCGCTCCCAATTTATAAAAGGCTCAAAGGCTTTACTATTACGCTTGAGGATCTGCCGCATACTATGCTCGGTCATTTAGAAAGATATGCGGTCAAGGAAATATACGAGCCTAGAGTGGTCGCGGGAAAAGAAGGCGCTCTCCCGGTATCAGGAGAGCTTTCGACAGAGGACCTCCGGTTGACAGAATCCGAGACAGGCATAAAAATTTTAGAGTGCCTGAAGGAACAATCCGGCGGTAAAAAACCGATCAAGCTTGAGGATTCTTTAGAACTGGACCTTGGTATTGATTCCTTAGGCAGGATAGAACTTGCTTTGCGTCTTAAGCAGGCGTTTAGTTCTGATATAAAACTCGAGGCCGTAGCGAGATCCTTTAGCGTAAAGGACCTCTTCCTGGGAATAGCGGATGCGCTACGCACAGCTAAAGACATCTCCCAGGAGGATAAAGGGTTATCTTTAGGGCCGGATTACTGGAAAGAAAATTTACGCGTGCTGCCCAAAAAAGAAACTCTGGAAATGCTGGAATTGGGGACCGGTTACTTCGCCTGGCTGTTTCGATTTACTTTAACATTCATCGATTGTTTGATCTTCAAATTATTTTTTAGTATTAAGGGCGAAGGAGCAGAGAACGTGCCTAAAGAAGGAGCTTATATCTTATATGCCAACCATACGAGTTTTCTCGATGGGCCAGCCATTGCTGCTTGTCTGCCGCGCAGGCCCGTGTTTCAGATCTTTTATTTTGTCTTCGGGCCGTATTTCTTTAGGCCGTTTATAAAATCTCGCGTATTAAGGAATTTCGTAAAGATGGGAAGGTTTATTCCCTTTGATTTCTCAACGCATTTTCTCGAGGCGCTACGCAGTTGTTTTCTTGTATTGCAACGCGGTAAGGGCTTGTGTTTTTTTCCGGAAGGGCTGCGTAGCAGCACAGGCTCAATTGGAAAATTTAAAAAAGGGTTTGGTGTTTTGGCTAAGGAAACGGGGGCAAAGCTCGTTCCGGTGGCGATAGAAGGAACTTATGAGGCTTGGTCCAGTACGGCAAAGTATCCCAAACGCTATCCCGTTAGAGTGAGATTCGGCACCCCGCTTCTTCCCGAAGAGTTGGAAAAGGAAGGACTAGCTATGGGCGCACAAAATGGTTACGACGCTATATGTGTGGCGGCTCGAAAAGCGCTGGTAGAATTAAAGGAAACAGTATGAGAATTCTCATGATGACGAATACCTATTTTCCGATTGTCGGAGGGTTAGAGCAATCGGTCCATTCTTTTAGCGAAGCATTTAAAATTTTGGGTCATGAGGTTTTGATCGTTACTCCGACCTTTGAGGGGGCACCGATAGAGGAACCGGGTGTTATTCGTCTTCCCGCCTTTCAAAAATTTAACAGGACTGTTTTCTCCGTTAATTTTCCGGTCTCTCGGCTCTTAACACGATTGATGAAAGAATTCTCACCGGATATTGTTCACAGCCATTGTCCATTCTTCATGGGAGATTTTGCGTTGCGCCGCAGCCGGCAGCACGCCATACCGCTTGTATTTACTTATCACACAATGTTTGAGGAATACGTGCATGATTGGCCGGTACAGAATGAGGGGATCAAACGATTCATGGTCAAGCTTGCTGCCGGATATGCCAATTTAGTGGACCGTTTGATCGTCCCCTGTGAAAGCGTGCAGGAAATCTTGCTTAAACGAGGCGTCAAAACTCCTATGGAGGTTGTTCCCACGGGGATAGATCTGAATCGTTTTTCAAAAGGCGATGGAAAAGGTTTTCGCGAACGCCATCAGATCCATCCCGATGCTTTAGTGATCGGACATGCGGGGCGACTGGCATCGGAGAAGAATCTGGACTTCCTGATAAATTGCATGGTCGAAGTGTTAAAAAAAGATACAAGAGCCCATGCCTTGATCGTCGGCAAAGGCCAATCAGAAAAAATGATCAAGGACACCTTTAAGCAAGCCGGCCTTGAAAAAAGAGTGCATTTGGTCGGGGTCTTGCATTATCAGCATCTGGTTGATGCTTATTTTTCCATGGATGTTTTCGCATTTGCCTCATTAAGCGAAACCCAAGGGATCGTTCTCATTGAAGCCATGGCAGCAGGTGTTCCGGTGGTAGCGTTGGATGCGCCGGGAGCACGGGACATGGTTAAGGATGGTAGTAACGGACGATTGCTCAAGGAGATGGGTCAACAAAGTTTTGCGGAGGCGCTTCTGTGGGTTTTGCGTTGTTCTCCTGAAGAATCACAAACCATGAAGCAGGCCGCTAGAATGACGGCACAGAGATACACGATCGAGCTTTCTGCCAAACGCATGCTAGAAATTTATGAAGACGTTAGATCAAGAAAATCCATTTCCGTGGGCAAGAGGAACAGTTCGCAGTATCTTTCCCTCTGGCGCATAAGGGCGGAGTGGGATATTTACAAAAATTATATTCAATCCATGATCACGTCGATCTTTGAGGGAAATTTTCAGAAAACGGAACCTAAAAAGATTAATGATATGACGGTAAAAAATGAAGACCTCTCTCCTGAGAGCATGGCCGTTGACCTGGCCGCAGTTCCGAATGGGACGCTGAAAACCGCAGAAACGACGCTTTCTCCTGCGGGGAAGATTGAGCCTGATCGCTACGTGATGACCGAGGATGGGAAACGCATCGCCCTTTTTCATATTAAAGGAGGGTTTTCCAAAGTGGTCATTATTGCGCCCGGCTTTTATAACAATAAGGATACGGTTTTATTTAGAAGTATGGCTGACGCATTCAGTAAAGAGTTCGATGTGATCGTGTTCGATTTTCGCGGGCACGGCAAAAGCAGCGACGTGTTTACGTGGACAGCGCTTGAACAAAAGGATCTGCGGGCGATCACGGTTTACGCGAAAGAAAATAAGTATGAAAAGATCGGCGTGATCGGTTTTTCGCTCGGCGCGGCGATCACATTGATCGAGGCAAGTTTTCATCAGAACATTGACAGCGTGATCGCTGTCAGTTCCCCGGCAGATCTAGGAAAAATCGATTTCCATTTTTGGGAGAAAGATATGTGGAGAGATCTCATGCTCAATTTTGGGGTCAAGGGCCGGGGGAAGGGTGTCAGGTCAGGCAGTGTAGCTTTACAAAAGATCCGGCCCCGTGATGTCGTTGATAAGATTTCGCCCACACCGGTTCTTTTCCTTCACGGTGAGAAAGACTGGCTCGTCAAATTAAGCCATAGTCAGCTTTTGTTTGAAAAGTCCAAGGACCCCAAGGTCCTGACAATTATGGAAGATGGCGGCCATGCGGAAAGGATGTTCGATGCTTTTCCGGATAAATTTATGAAAATATGCTTAGACAGATTTAAGGGAACCTTGAATTAAAAAAGTAGAGAGGAGGAATGGCTATGGCTAAGAAAAGACATTATCTCCTGCTGGCAGTCGTTGTCATTCTTTTTACTTTCTTTCTTTACAGTATCGGCGTTGTGATCCTGGGCCTGGCGCTTTTCCCCGGGGCGTATTTTCTTTATCAGCTTTGGATATATACGGTTCATTTAAGCGCCGGTTTGAGGATCCTATATTTTTGTTTTGGATTTGTGGCGGGATATTTTTTCTCCGGTGTTATGCTCATGCTGCTCGTCAGCCTTGTCAGGGTCATTTTTCGGTTAAAACTTAAAGAGGGAGAGTTCGGTGTCGGTTCGCTTGAAATATTTAAATGGGTTTTCGTTAATGCCTTTTTTATGGTTGTGAAAGTCGTTTTTCTGGATTTAATTTTAATGACACCCTATTGTGCTTTATTTTACCGGCTGATGGGGGCTAAGATCGGCAGGAATGTTTTGATCAATTCAAAAAATGTGGGAGATCTCTCGTTATTAGAGATCGGAGATAATTCAGCCATTGGCGGCAACGCTACGATCATTGCCCATTCCTTTGAAAAAGGCGGATTAAAACTCAAAAAAGTCAAAATTGGAAAAAATGTTATTATCGGGTTGAATTCTGTGATCCTGCCTGGAGCAGGGATCGGGGATAACGCTGTAATCGCTGCAGGAGCGGTTGTCCCCAAAAATACACAGGTGGCGTCCAATACCACTTTTTTGGGAGCGCATACAACAGATATTTCCTAAAGCAGGTCATCCTATAGGCTGGGTTATACCCCGGTACAATTGATTAAATTTCTCCCTCCCCCTAGAATACCATCATGAGGTTATTCTCCATCAACACATTTATGTTCCCGCCCAAGGCGGATCCGCCTTCGGCGGACACTAACGTTTTGTACGTTTAGGTTTCATTGAAAGGAGAGAAAAATGTCAAAACACCATCATCAGAGCAGGGAAGAGCAGATCTATAACAAAGCACACGGCGCGGTGCCATTTCATTACGAGAAGATGTCTTATAAAGCCAGTGAGTCATTGAAGTCGGAAGATTTCCCCCCAAAGGCAATCTTAACACACAAAAGTAAAGAACTGGGAGGTCAAGGTGCAAAATTGGAGAGAATTTAAATATTGGTCTAAAAACGGCGTTTATTTAGGGCTCATCATACTTTTTGTTTCTATGGGAATGGGTTGCGCGAGTACGCATAAAACAACGAAAACAGAAACAACAGTAACAACATACTCACCCGCTGACCGAGAAAACAACAAAGGGTATATAGCTCAACAACAAGATACGCCGATCTCTGAGAAAAGCGAAACAACCACAACAACAACTGAGGCGAAGGCAGAACATCCCGGGATCTTAAGTTCTACTCTCCACGCGATTGGTTACGTTGTTTCTTTGCCATTTATTATTGTCGGCGGTCTGCTGCGGATGATCTTTTAAGCATTGGATAAAATTCAGGTCAATTTAAGGGAGGAGGTCATTATGCTAAATTGGGCAGCTACATTTTTTATCATTGCGATTGTCGCCGCGGTGTTGGGATTTACGAGTATCGCGGGTTCAGCCATTGAGATCGCTAAAATCTTGTTCGTTGTTTTCTTGATTTTATCGGTTGTCATTTTTATCTTTGGAAGAGCGCGAACCGTATAAAGCTTTCGCAAAAATCAGAAAATTAAAAGGAGGTTGAAAATGAGATACAAATATTTGATCATCTCGGCAATCGTGGCATTAACCGTTCTTCTTTATAGCCCCACCCCAGGGTTTGCCATTTTAGGTACGTCGGAGGATTTCGCAGTCCTGGGTCACGAGACAGTGACCAATACCGGACCGAGTACCGTCACGGGAGACTTGGGTGTTAACCCGGGGAGCGCGATTGTCGGTTTCGATGATCCAGGTGGGCCAGGGACCGTAAATGGAACGATACATGGACCTGATGGGGTGTCGCTCCAGGCCCGGAATGATGCCAACGCAGCGTGGACTGGTCTTAAAAATATGCCGTTTACCAGCAATCTGACCGGCCAAGATTTGGGCAACCGCACACTAACATCGGGTGTCTATCATTTTGACACGTCGGCTCAGTTGACGGGGCCGCTCACTCTTGATGCTCAGGGTCTTGATAATGCGTTCTGGAATTTTCAGATCGGGAGTACGCTCACAACGGCATCCTCTTCATCGGTGGCGTTGATCAATCCAGGTGCGAATAATGGTCTGTACTGGCAGGTCGGCAGTTCTGCGACTCTTGGTACAGATACTTCGTTCATAGGAAACATTCTCGCGAGCCAGAGCATCACCTTGACTACCGACTCAGATATTCTATGTGGTAGAGCCTTTGCGTTAAATGGCGCAGTGACGATGGATACCAATGTCATTTCTGCTCTCTGCGATGAGACTGGCGGTACAGGCGGCACTGGTGGTACGGGCCATGGCGTTATTGGTGGCCTTGTGTTTAATGAAAATGGCGAAGTTGTCCAGGCCCCCATCGCTTCCGCAGCAGTTCCGGAGCCCGCTACCATGGCGCTTTTAGGATTAGGGTTACTAGGATTAAGGTTTAAAAAAAATAAAATTGCCTAGTAAAAAATAGTGCAAGATAGATAAAAAAGAAAGGAAGTGCTCCATGAACGTAGATTATTTCAAAGTGCTAATCGCTGTTACGGCCGCTGTGTTATTCACTAGCATTTCTGTCCGCGCTTCTGAGGCAGCGGATGTGTACCATAGGAGATAGGAAACTAAAGAGCAATGAATTCAATTCAAAGGAGAATCATTATGAAATTACAGAACATGTTTAGATCAGGGATGGTTTTGTTGAGTGTGGGCGGTGTGGCCTTCATGGCAGGCTGCAGCAGTACAGATAAGTATGCCAGCCTTGTCGGCCCGCGGGGCCCTGCTGGTCCTGCTGGTTATCAAGGGATGCAAGGTTTAACCGGACCCAGAGGTGAATCGGGTATTGCTTTAAGAGGTGAGCGCGGTGAACAAGGCCCTGCTGGTTCCGTGGGTGAACAAGGCTTTGCTGGTCCAAGAGGGCCCGTGGGTGACGTTGCGATAGGCCCTATGGGAGAAGCCGGACCGATCGGAGCTAAAGGTGCGCAAGGTGAAATTGGGGAAAGAGGCCAACAAGGAGACAGCTTAGCTGGTTATGCTGGCCCAACGGGCGCTGTTGGTTCCCAGGGTGAACGAGGTCCTGTTGGAGAAGTGGGCGCTAAAGGTTCAACTTTGTACGGCCCACAAGGTCCTGCTGGTTCTGCAGGTTTGACTGGTCAACAGGGAACAGTTGGAGAGGAAGGTTCTAAAGGTAAAATTACGGATGGTATCGCTGGTTTAACTGGTCCTTCCGGAGTCTCCGGAGCCAGTGGTGCGAAGGGCGCGACTGGTAATCAAGGCGCTGTAGGCAGGGTTGCTTCCTGGGATCCTTATAAGGAATTTAATTTTTCTTACAATGAGACCAGTCTTAACGCTGACGATATGAAAAAAGTGAACGAAATCGCGGCTTATATGAAGGAAAATCCATCCTTGCAGATCGGAATTGATGGTACCGCAGTTAGATCAAGTGATCAAGGTCTAAATAATCGCCGTGTCAGCGCCATTCGGGCGGCATTGATCGATGGCGGTGTGTCGCCATATAAGATCAGGACGGGTGTGATCGGTGACAGGGATCTTAGGCGTAAGGGAAGAATCGCTGTGCTTTTTACCACAGCTTAATCACGAACGTGATTAATGATTCTTTGTAATAATTAGTCTTGTTGATTACTGCTGGCTGGTGCGGGACACCAGCCGGCTGTTTTCAAAATTATGGTTTGACCCCGAAAGGGTCAAACCAACCTTAAAATCATCTATTTAAAAGAATTATTTTAGAGATCAAGGATAGGGAGACATGAATAATAGAAAAGTAGTCATCATCAATGACGATAAGCAGTCCCTTGGAGACCTTGAAGAGATCTTGACCGCGACCGGGCATGATCCCGTCGTGGTTAACGATGCGCTTTTAGCTGTAGATATCGTCGTCCAAAAGAAACCGGATGTGATCCTGCTGGAACTAAGAATGCCGCGTAAGAGCGGATTTGAACTTGCCGATGAAATAAATCGCGTGTTTGAAACACAGAGGATCCCGATCATCGCGATGTCATCATTTTTCAAGGAGGAGTTCAGGTTCCTCTTGAATTTATGCGGCATCAATAGATGTCTTAAGAAACCCTTTCATCCGCTGGATGTCATTTGGGCCATAGAGGATGTCATCGGAGAAAAGTAATCAATGGGATAAGGATATGCTGGTTAAAAATACAGTTTGGAGAAAAAGGAATTCCTGGAAGGCTTTTAAAGAATGGTTGACCGATAAGATACGACTGTTTTTTTTCAAATTAAGGCAGCCGTTGGCATGGCCGAAAAGATGGCAAAATATCAGAGGGTCTTTGCTGATGAAGAATAAAAGTGAAGCAGGGCAGGCTGTGGAGGAGAAAGAAGCACAAAAATTGATCGATGATCTGGCCCGGGCGGATGATGATGGTTTTGCCGGGGCGCAAAGATTGCCGCCTTCACACATTGATAGAAATAAAACAAAAGATCAGCTTTCCGATGAAATAGTTTCATTGCGTTTGTATATCAAGAATATTGAAGACCGCGACGGCCTGCTTTTTGACCAAAATCCCGCCTTTAGCATAATCATTGATCCCAATGGCAAGATAGAAAATGTCAACAAAGTGTTTCTCTCAAATCTCAAATACGCAAGGAATGAGGTCGTCGGCCAGCAGATTTCCAGTTTAATTATTGAAGATCAGAGGGTGGCTGTCTCGGCTCATGTGGAGAAGAATTGCATCACCGGCAATTTCCCTGAATTTGAGGCGGGCCTTTATGCCAAGGATGGGTCCGTGAAAACGGTGTTATTTTCACCTTCACCGCTTTTATTCCATGAGAAGGGGAGGCCGTTCAGCATCCTTATGACAGGTGTCGACCTAACCGCCCGCAAAGAAGCGGAAGAAGTTATGATAAAATTGGAAGAGGATTTGAGGCTCAAGGGGAAAAAGCTTGAAGATGTCTTGAACATCGACCAGAGGATCAGTTCTATCCTTGATCTGAATCAGCTGGTTGATTATGTTATTAAGAAAGCAACCGAGATATTGGGAGCCCAGCGCTGTTCATTGATGCTTTTGGACCAGGAATCACAGGAACTTTTGATCAAAGGGGCGAAGGGGCTGGACGAAACCATCATACAAAAGACGAGGGTCAAGGTCGGGGATTCCATTGCCGGTTTGGTGGCGCGAGACCTTAATCCTCTCCTGGTGAGGGACATTGAAAAAGACATTATGGTCGGGAGAAAGAACCGGCCATTTTATAAGAGCCGGTCATTTTTGAGTGTCCCTATTAAATTGCATAAGAAGATCGTCGGTGTCGTCAATGTTTCTGATAAAGGCCTTCTGGGGGACGGCGTCTTTACGCAAAATGATCTAAAGATCCTTTGCATGATCGTCCACCAGGCGGCCATCTCTATCGAGAATGCCAACCATTGCAGGAAATTGGAATATCTTTCCACAACAGATTCCTTGACGGGGATCAATAATCACCGTTACTTTCTGCTGACTTTAAAGCATGAGATCGAGCGTTCCAAGCGGTATTCTAACCCGATGTGTCTTTTGATGTTCGATGTTGATGATTTTAAATCATGCAATGATTTGTACGGACATTTGGAGGGCGATCAGGTCCTCAAAGAGATCAGCCGGGTTGTTAAAACTAACCTGCGGACGGTTGATATCCTCTGCCGTTATGCGGGCGATGAATTTGCGGTTATCCTGCCCGAAACCGGCATAGCGCAAGCCGAGGCTATTGCAAAAAAAATTAAAAAGGTCCTCGCATCTTTAAATTTCAAGAGCGGGGTTACTTTAAGTATGGGTATTGCGGCCTATCATAAGAACAATGATGGGCGTGATCTGATCCTAAAAGCCGATCAGGCCCTCTATCAAGCAAAAAGGGAAGGCAAGGACAGGGTCTGTTGTCTTCCGTAATAATAGCGGAATGATGAGGCGCTTTGCTCTTCCGGGGCGATGGGAGACATTATTTCAGAGACTTTTAAAACTTTAGTATGCTTGTTTTTAATCCCGTATTCTGGATCATTGTATTCTTCATCTGGCCATTTGGCCGGAAAAATGCCCTTCCTGATGGTCAATAGAACAGATATAGGTTTTATTAATTAATAGTCATAGCTATTATCCCTTTAAACGGGTATACTTATAGTAGATCAATTAGATAGATCAGTCCCACCATCTTAGGCTCTCTGTTATTTTTCCGTCTATTTATCGGTCTTAAACTTTTATAAAGCATGAAATGATGCCTTCCGATCATTAACTGTGTAGACGTCCCTATCTCTAGAAAAAGTTATTCAGTTTGGCAAAGATACCGCCAAATATCATCCCAAAGGGCCAAAGTCCAGCATGCAAGTAGGAACGATCTCAAAGATCTTTCACGATGGGGAATATGGGAAGATCACAACAAGGAACGGACAAGAGGCGCATTTCCATAAAGGCTGTTTATGGAACACGGAATTCGAGGAGTTAAAGGAAGGGCAGGGCGTAGAATTTGAGATCCAGCCGTCGTACAAAGGGCATCTTGCTTTTCAGATCCGTCTTTATATTGAAGAAATAGGGATTTAACGTTAACGGAGGCAGTCATGTCAAAAGGGAAGGTCAAAGAATATGATTCAAACCGGGGATATGGGGTCATTATCGATTTTGACTCAGGTCTAGATCTTCCGGTTTATGCGAATTCTATTAACTTAAAAGAGGGCGAGACCCTGCAAGGGGAACAGAACGTTGAATATGAAATCGAAAATAATCGGCATAATAACCGGGCCATTAATGTAAGAATTTCATTGTGTTAGTTATTAAAGATCAATTTATTAAGAATTGAAGGTAAAATATGGAAAAAGGAAGGATCAGAAGCATCACGGGTCATGACAGCAGCGGAACTATCGCTGATGGAGAAGGCCGGCTGATCAATTTTAGTAACAGCAGTATCGTGGGACGGGACAGGCTTGGTTTAAGGATGGGAGATCTTGTTTGGTTTGAGAGGATCGGCACGCATGCCAGCTCCAACGCGATAAACATTAGGAAATGTTAAAAGGTTAATAAAGAAGGTGGATATGTCCAAAGAAGAAACCATTGATGTCGAGGGGATCGTCACGAAATCATTATCCAATGCCAAATATACGGTGGAAATGGAGAATGGGCATACGATCACCGCTTATCCCGCCGGGAAGATGAGAAAATTTTTCATTAAGATCCTGCCCGGGGATAAGGTCAATGTGTCCCTATCGCCGTATGATCTGAGCAGGGGAAGGATCACCTTCAGGCATAAAGTATAAAAGGATATGTCGTTGCCGGCGGTGTTTGTGGTCGTAGGTCGTACCCGCCGGCACGACCCTTTATCATAGAAGAGTATAAATAAGATGATACATTGGGCAGGCAGAGTTTTTATTATAGCTATTGCTGTGGGGTTGTTTGGATTGACGGGAAAGGCCGGCCCATCCATCGATACCGTTAAGATCTTATTCGGGATTCTTTGCTTTTTAGCGTATGTCCTCTTTCATATCGGCAGCAGGAGACAGCCCGCAGAAGGAGTTTAAAAAGGAGCCGTTATCAAAAAATTGATCACATCCCATAAAGGGCGAAAATGCAAAGTCCGCCTCTGCAAACATATCTTGAGCATTTATAATCACGCGGATTATTGCCACATCCATTCCGACTATTCCTCTCAGGATTATCGAAACGCTGAGCTCTCGGGACGTCCGAATTTCTTTAAAAAGCCGGCCAGCCAGCAGGCAGGGAACAGCTATTAAGAAATTAATCACATCTCATAAAGGGCGAAAGTGCAGGCATCCGCAGTGCAAACATCTCTTGAGCATCTACAATCACACATTCTATTGCAATATTCACTCCGATCATTCCTCGCAGGACCAAAGAACCCTTGCTGTCGCGCGGCGTAACCCGGTCCATAAATAACATATCCGGCTTAAACATAGCAAAAGACATCAGCCAAGTTGTAAAAATTTGCAAACGGGAAAATAAATTGTTAAGATAACTACTCCTTATGCGATTCATTATAAATACTCTAATAATGGTGGCCGCAGTCTTAAATTTTGCCATTTTCAGTTTAGCTGAAGAAGGAGCAACCCCCATGAAAACAGAAAAAGCAATCTTGGCTGGAGGATGTTTTTGGTGCACCGAATCTGTTTTTAAGAAGATCCACGGTGTCATTGATGTTTTAGCGGGATATACCGGCGGAGAAGAGAAGGACCCTAATTATGAAGAAGTCGGCAGCGGCACGACGGGGCACGTTGAGGCTATCGAGGTCACTTTTAATCCCGACCAAGCATCCTATGAAGAAGTCCTAAATGTTTTTTGGCGCGATATCGATCCCACCGACCCGGGCGGGCAGTTTGCCGACCGCGGTCCCCAGTATAAGACCGCGATCTTTTATTTAAATGATGAGCAAAAACGCATCGCCGAAGAATCCAAGGCCAAACTCGCGAAAAGCGGGATGTTCGATAAGCCAATCGCCACGCAGATCTTGAAAGCCGGGCCTTTTTACCGCGCGGAAGAATACCATCAGGATTATTCCGAAAAACAGCCCGAGCATTATAAAAGATACCGTATCGGCTCGGGGCGGGAGGCATTCGTGAATTCAAAATGGAAAAGCGCTCCGACCATTTGTCCGTTGCCGAGAAAGAATCCCGGGCAATCCAAGGCAGGCGGAAAAGATCTAACAAAACTTTCTTCCATGGAATATAAGGTCACGCAGGAAAACGGCACGGAACCCCCTTTTCAAAATGAATATTGGAACAATCATGAAGAAGGGATCTATGTTGACGTGGTCACCGGCGAACCCTTATTCAGCTCAGTGGATAAATTTGATTCCGGGACAGGGTGGCCGAGTTTTACCAAGCCGATCGAACCCGCGAATGTTATTGAGAAAGAAGACGCAAGCCACTTCATGCAGCGCACCGAAGTCCGCAGCAAAGACGGCGATTCCCATTTAGGCCATCTGTTCGGTGACGGTCCCGCCGACCAGGGAGGCATGCGTTATTGCATCAATTCCGCCGCATTAAAATTCATCCCGAAGAAAGACCTGGAAAAAAAGGGATACGGGCAGTATAAAAAATTATTTGAGAAAAAATAGTCGCTCCGCAGCGCCCGCTTCCGGTGCCAAAGTTTTTTCAGGGCTCTTCTGTTGTTGTGCCTACCTGCTTTTAGAGTGATTTTTCTTTTATCTTTTAAAGAGTGTAGTAAAATATTCACATAGAATTAAACGAATATCAGTAAATCAGAGAATCAGAACACAAACTGTTTACCCGTTTTCCATTCTTTTATTATTTTATCTGGTATTCTGATATCCTGATAAACTTAACGAAATAAACAATTATGTCTTATGTGTTGAGCATTGGTTTGATTGTCGGTGTCATCGCGTTTTTCTCTTTACGCAGGTACAGCCAAAAGGAAGTCATCAAGCTTATCTGTCTGGCCGGGGCGCGGCGTAACGGG
>MHFY01000140.1:44348-55286 GCA_001805375.1 Omnitrophica WOR_2 bacterium GWA2_47_8
CTTACCGCAATTGTACAATGTCTTTTAATAAACCCTCCTCCTTGGGCATCAAATTTGTCAGTCCCTTGAAGCGTGTCATGTTGGGGAGTCCTTTTTTTGATCAGAAGGTCATTCTGAAGACAGATGAGGAAATGATCCCCAAGCAGATCATTATCCCCTCCATCCAAAATATGATCCTGGAGTTCGATGCCTTTCCTCTGGGAGTGACATTGAAGAAGGAAAGTTTTGTCACGACCATCCATAAAATTCCCATGGCAGACCGTGATTATGACCGTTTGATCGAAATTACTTTAATGCTTTATGAACGCCTGCGCGGATTAAATGATTAGCGTGAAAAGGATCCTTTTTGCTTTATTGGTCTGGGCCTTGACGATCGCGTCAAGCTGGGGTTGTAAATGTGATCCCCTGGAAGGCAAAGCGGCCTTTAAAGAGGCGGACGTGGTTTTTACCGGGCAAGTGGTCAGCGTCATCGAATATGAGGATGAAGATATGCTGGACGTGCAGTTTAAGGTCACGGAAGTCCATAAAGGGGAAGTGGATGATATCCTGACGATCAGGACCGCGGATTTTAAGAAAAAATGCGGTTATAATTTTGTCATGTCCAAACGTTACTTGGTCCATGCGAAAGTCTCTAAGGGCCGGCTGTTCACCGGCGTTTGTTCGGGGAATATGGATCTAGATTAAACGTTCCCTGCCGTGTACGGCAAAATCTTTCTTGCTACCCCGGCGTAGTTTGTTATAATACCTTTCCAATTACATCTCAAATATAAATAATTATAGTAATAAGGAGTTCCTTATGGGTGCTGCTCATATTACGGAGAAAAATTTTGAAGCAGAAGTCATTAAATCCGCAATCCCGGTTTTAGTGGATTTTTGGGCCGAATGGTGCGGGCCATGCAAGATGATCGCGCCTATCCTGGACCAGGTGGCTGATGAACTTAAAGGCAAATTAAAGGTGGTCAAGGTCAATGTCGATGACGAACAGGAATTGGCCATGAAATACGGCATTATGTCCATCCCGACTTTACTTGTTTTTAAAAAGGGGGCGATCGTCGACCAGCTCGTCGGTGCCATGCCCAAGGAGCAGCTTTTGAATAAGATAAAACCGCAATTGGTTTAAATCTAGAAGTCAGAAAACAAAAGTCGGAGGTCAGAAAAATCTGACTTCTTACTTCTGGCCTCGGGCTTCTTTAATATAGGAAATTATGCTCATAACTTTCTGCAAATCTAAAATCGGCCACGCCACGATCACCGAGGCTGAACTCTATTACGAGGGGAGTATCACCATCGATGAAAAACTCCTCAAGGCCGTGGATATCGTGCCCGGGGAAAAGGTCGAAGTCTTAAACCTGAATAACGGCTCGCGCCTGGAAACCTATGTCATTGCCGGTAAGGCCGGATCAGGGCAGATCTGCTTAAACGGGCCGGCGGCCCGCTGTGGTGTGGTGGGGGATAAAGTTATTATTTTAAGTTACGCGCTTATAGAAAAAGGCCCGGAGACCCACAAGTTAAAGACCAAGATCGTTTATTTAGATGATGGCAACAAAATTAAAAATTAGGATCTATGGTGACCCCTGCCTTCGTAAAAAATCCTCTCTCGTCAAAGACGTCGGTCCCGCCGAACGTCAGTTAATCGCCTCTCTTCTGGAAACTATGTATGAATATAAGGGTGTCGGTTTAGCCGCGCCGCAGGTCGGTATCAACGAACAGATCTTTGTCGCCGATGTAGGGGCGGGGCCGTTGGTCTTTATTAATCCCAAGATCATCAGGAAAAAAGGTTCCGTGGTGCTGGAGGAAGGCTGTTTAAGCATTCCAGGCGTGACGGTCGGGGTCAAGCGCCCGTCGGTCATCTCCGTTCGATATTTAAATGAGGAAAATAGGACCCTGGAGCGCGAGTGCACTGAACTTTTGGCCCGGGTCATCCAGCACGAAACAGATCATTTGAATGGCAAGCTCATTGTCGATTATCTAAGCCTGGCGCAAAAACGTAAATTTAAAAAGCAATTGAAAGAAATTGAAGCAAAGAAATAGCCAATGCTATCATGGCAAAAGTCATCTCCAAACCCGAATCTATCACGCCTGAAAAAACCCGGCACCACGCCGAAATTTTAGCCAACCGTATCCGCAAACGCTTTGCCCATCTATCCAAACGTTTTAAACGCCAGCACATCGATTGTTTCCGCCTCTTTGATTGGGACATCCCGGAGGTGCGCGCAGTGGTGGATTGGTACGCCGGGCACGCGGTGGTGGCTGAATATGAACGCTGGCAGACCTCGGATGAATGGCTTCCGGCTATGGCCCAAGCCGTTGCGCAAGCTTTAAATCTTCCTCCGGAAAAGACACACATCAAACGCCGTCACACCAAAACAGAAGAAGGCCCGCGTTATAAGAGAATAAGTTCGCGCAATGAACGTTTTCCCGTCTCAGAACGTGACCTTAAGTTTTGGGTGAATTTGGATGATTTCCTGGATACAGGGCTTTATTCCGACCATCGCGACACGCGGGTCTTGATCCGCGGGTTAGCGAAAGATAAGGATTTTCTGAACCTTTTCGCTTACACCGGCGCGTTTACCTGCGCGGCCGCTGCCGGCGGGGCCAGGACCACGACCACGGTGGATCGCTCTTCAAACTATATCAAATGGGCCCAGGATAATCTGGAGTTGAGCGGGTTTTGGAATATAAAACACCGGCTTATACAATCGGATGTGGATAAATTTTTGGATAAAACAGCGAAGGAGAGCAAGCGTTTTAACCTGGCTTTTGTTGACCCGCCGTCATTTTTTAAAGATTTTCGAAGCCGCGTATCTTTTGATATTAACGAGGATCACCCCAAATTACTGGCCGATGTTTTAAAAGTGATGGTGCCGGGTTCGCTTTTATTTTTTTCGACGAACCATCAGCGTTTCGAACCGCGCTTAAACGAGCTTAAGGTCAAAGAAGTGACGGACATCACGCTGGATACGATCCCTGAAGATTACCGCAACAAACAAGTGCATCGATGCTGGAGGATTGTCGTATGAGTGAAATCACCTGGGGAAAAGAAGTAGAAGTTAAATTCAAACAAATGTTGGAAAAAATCCCAACTGTCTTACGGCCTATCGCTCAAGAGAAGGTCGGTAAGAGGGCAGAGAAATTCGCGCAGGAAGCCGGTCGGCTGAAAATCACGGAAAGGGATATGGTTGACGCCTTTTTTGCCGAAACACCGGGCGGATTTCACGGCCCCATGAAGGTTGACATGGAATCGCTGGGCATCGATTACACCAAATACGGTTACGAACGCGATGAGTGGAAGAAGATGTTCGGTATAAAATAGATGTGCCTCACCATAAGCTAACCCTTTTAACCTTAATCATTTTCGCTCTTGTTTCCTCTATAAAGACCATGTACAATAAGGGCTGTATTTTTAGGCCTTCTATAATATTAGTACTATTTTATAAATAATTATGCTTAAAACTTACGAAAATACCTCGATCGCTCCGCAAAAACTTCCTTCCTGGTTTAAGCAACCCTTGCCGGACATGAGCAAGATCCGCGAGATGCAGGGGATACTGCGTGAACGAAGGCTTTATACGGTTTGCGAAAGCGCGCATTGCCCTAATATGGGAAAATGCTGGGGTCAGGGCGTTGCGACGTTTATGATCTTAGGAGAAACTTGTACCCGTGCCTGCCGTTTTTGCGCGATCGAAGCCGGTAAACCGGCGGAAGTGGATCCATCTGAGCCTTATCACGTGGCCTTATCGGTAAAGCAATTAAATTTACGGTATGTGGTCGTGACCTCGGTGGCCCGGGATGATCTGGCTGATGAAGGCGCAGCGCAGTTTGTGCAAACGATACAGGAGATCCGCAGGCTCATGCCGCAGACAAAGATCGAGATCCTGATCCCTGATTTTTCTAATAAACTGGAAAGTTTGAAGATGGTCATCGCGGCCAAGCCGCAGGTCATCAGTCATAATATTGAGACCGTTAAACGCCTTTCTCCGACCGTCCGTCCGCAAGCCGGCTATCAAAGATCCCTCGATGTACTGAAAAATTTGAAAGACCTTTCTGAGGGGATATTCACAAAGTCCAGCATCATGCTTGGGTTAGGGGAGACAGAGGCGGAAGTTTTAGAAACTATGGCTGATTTGCGCAGTGTGGGCTGTGACATCCTGACCGTCGGCCAATATTTATCTCCATCGCAGATGAAACGGCATTTAAAGGTGGAACGCTTTATCACGCCCGAAGAATTTACGAGATACAAAGACCAAGGGATGAGGATGGGCTTTAAACACGTGATGAGCGGGCCTTTGGTGAGGAGTTCTTATCTGGCCGAAGAAGGGTATGAGGGATGTCATAAATAAATGAACGCGCAATTTAAAAATTTCTTGTCTTTCTTTCTTCGGCTGATATTCAGCGGCGGCGTCTTGTTTTATATTTTTACCAAGATCGATATGGAAAAAACGGTGGAGGTCTTAAAGACCGCGGACCTTTCTTTGATGGCGGCCGCGTTCGTTATATTTTTTATGATCAACATGATCCTTCTCTGGCGCTGGATGGTGTATATCCGGGGATTGGAGTTGAATGCGTCTTTTTTAACGGCCATGCGTTATTTTTTTATCGGATTATTCGGTAATTTATTTTTGCCCACTGCGGTCGGCGGGGATCTGATCAAAGTATGGGGCCTCTGCCGGGACAGCGCGCAAAAACCCAGGGTTGTGGCATCGGTCTTGATCGACCGTTTGAGCGGGTTCGCGGGAATTATGATAGTGGGGACACTGGCGTATCTGTTCGGTTATCAGCTGATTAAGGATGGAAGTTTGATGTTCTCCGTCGCTGTTCTGGCTGTCCTATCGATCGGCGTAGGCATTGTTTTGTTCAATCACACGGTATACTCCTTTTTTTGCAAAGTGTTCAACCCTTTCCCTAAGATCCGCGAGGCGGTTATGGCCATGCATTATGACCTGGCGCTGTTAAAGGGGAAGGGAAAGCAGATCGTTCTGTTAAGAGGGGTTGCGTTGTCCTGCCTGGCGCAGGTGGTTTCCGCGGGGATGTCGTATCTTATCGCTCGGGCCCTGCATCAGGAGATCCCGTTGATCTATTTTCTGATCTTTATCCCTTTGATGTGTGTGGCGTCCACGGTGCCTTCGATCGGCGGTTTAGGCGCGCGGGAGGCGGGGGCCGCCTATTTATTCTCGAAAGTCGGGGTTGGTGCGGGTATCGCGGTGAGTATTTCTTTGATAACTTTTTTATTTATGATGGTCATCGGCTTAATGGGTGGGCTTATTTATGTCGCTACATTATCTGCTGGACGGGTACAACATTATCCATCAGGTCCCGGTCTTGGCAACGCAAACGTTTGAAAAGGCCCGCGAAGGTTTAATTAAACTGATCGAACTTCGTCAGCCCCAGGGAAGCTTTAGGAACAAGATCACCGTTGTTTTCGACGGTAAGCCGGGGATATGGAACGTGCGGTCTTCGGTCGAGGTCATTTTTACGTACGAAAAGTCCGCGGATGAACGGATCAAAGACGCGGTCGAACAGGCCCGTAACAAAAAAGAGATCGTGGTCGTCACCAATGACCGCGAGATCCAGTATGCGGTGAGGAGCTCAGGCGCGAAGGTCTTAAGCGTTGAAGATTTTGGGTTAAAATTAGAACAGCCCGCAAAGAAAACGGCCGCCGGCAGAGGCAATGCCAAAGAACCAAGGGAAGCGAGAAAATATATTCCAACGGTCACGGAATTTAAGATCAACGAAGAAATGAAAAAGGTTTGGCTTAATAAAGGCAAGAAAACATGACCTTCCTTCTCGCTTATTTAAATGATCTTGTTATCGGTACAGGCAAGGCCATACTTTTTTTGAAGGATGTCCTGGGGAATATTTTAAGGGGCCGGATACGTTTTAAAGAAGTATTAAAACAGATCTACGAACAAGGGCTGCAGTCGGTTGTGATCATTGTTTTGACATCGTTCGCGTCGGGTGCGGTCTTGGCGCTGCAGGGTTATGTGATGCTGAATCGTTTCAGCGCCAAACAATATGTGGCGGATCTGGTGGCGTTGTCCTTGGTGCGGGAGTTAAGCCCGGTGTTCAGTTCTTTTATTTTTTCCGGAAAGGCCGGCGCGCGTATTGCCGCGGAATTAGGGACCATGAAGGTCAACGACCAGATTGTGGCTACCCGCACGCTCGGCGTTGATCCGATCGAATTTTTGGTCGTGCCCCGGATGGTCGCGTGCTTTCTGGTTTTGCCGGGATTGATCGTCATTTCCGAGATCGTGGGGATCTTCGGCGGTTTTTGCGTCGGAGTATTTGATGCAGGGATACCGGCTTCAACGTACATCCATCAGACATTGCGGGCGATCGATTATGTGGATTTTTTCAGCGGGTTCACGAAAACACTTTTTTTCGCGCTTTTGATCGGCTGGATCTGCTGTTATCAGGGTTTTCAGACAACGGGCGGTTCTTTGGGGGTGGGGCGATTTACAACGAAGGCCGTCGCACTTTCGTATATTATTGTTGTGCTGTCTAATACCGTTTTAACCAAATTAATAATAACTTTCTGGGGGTAAAAAATGCGGAATTGGCTTAAGAAAAACATTTTAAAGTCCTTTTTCATTTTTCTTTTTCTGTTCAATATTGCCGGCTGTGTAACGGTAAAAGAGAGCACCGAAAGACCCAAATCGAATCCCATTGGCACGGAAGCCGACTGGATCCGCAACGGCGAGTCCTTTGAATTTGAAGGGGAATTATGGTACCCGCAGGATGAATACGAAGTGCTGCTGGATTCGGAGGTTTTCCGGGTGGGGAACTATCAGGGCGTTAACTTTTTCATTGAGAAGATCGATGTGAGGCCATATAATCACCTGTACACAAAATTTGACCGCAATAAATACCGGATATTCACGAAAGAAACGCAATGATCAAAGTCCAAGGGTTATATAAAAGTTTCAACGGTCAGGCTGTTTTAAACGACATCAACCTTTATGTCCCGGAAGGAGAGATCTTGGCTATTCTGGGAGAAAGCGGTTCAGGGAAAAGTGTCTTTTTACAGCATTTGATCGGGCTTTTAAAACCGGATCGGGGGACAATTGAGATCGACGGGACCGATATCACCAAATTGTCGGAAGAACAATTATTAAAACTCCGCGCAAAGATCGGATACCTGTTCCAGGAAGGGGCACTGTACGATTTTTTTACGGTTTATGAGAATGTGGCCTTCCCTTTAATGGAACACACTCGAATGAAATCAAAGGAGATCACCCAAAAGGTCGAGCACATGCTCCACTTGGTCGGGTTGGAAAAAGCCGCCTATAAGTATCCGTCGGAATTGAGCGGCGGGATGAAAAAAAGGGCTGCGCTGGCCCGTTCCGTCATTTTGGATTCAAAATTCTTACTTTGCGATGAACCGACCTCGGGATTGGACCCTTTAAGAAGCCGCCAGATCATGGATCTGATCGCCAACCTTACACCGGAGCTCAAATGCACGACCATTATCACGTCGCATGACATCCCTAATTCGTTTCGAGTCGCTGATCGCGTGGCGATCATTAAAGAAGGGCACATCATTGCTATCGGGACCAGGGAAGAACTGGAGCTTTCCAGGGATAATTCTATCCAGGAACTCTTAAAGGTTTAAAAAAAGGCCGGCCGCTTAAAGGCGGACGAGCCTCGTTCATTTCCTCCTAAAAAAAAGGAAATGAAGAAAAATGAACGGGACAACACTATGGGCCAAAAAGATATCCTCAAACAATTTGCAGCGGGTGTATTTTTTATTTTAAGCCTTCTTTTGATCGCCTGGGTCGTATTCACCATCAGCGTGGAGAAAGGCGTGACAGAACCCAAATTTGACATGACGGTTTTGTTCCGTAAGGTCGGAGGCCTTGTGGTCGGCGCGCCGGTCACGCTCTCCGGGGTCAATGTCGGAACGGTGTCCGACATAGGTTTCTTAGATAAGGAAGTGGAAGGCAGGGGCGTGAAGGTCAGGTTAAGCATTTTTACCAAATATAAAGAGCAGCTGTATAAGGCGACAAGTTTTTCCATCCTCACCGAAGGCATTTTAGGGGAGAAGATCATTGAGATATCAACTGACCCTGATTTTCGGCAAGAGGACTTGAGCCTGCTTGTTATCGGTGAGGATCCGCTGGATATTCAAAATTTAGCGGAGACATTTGGAGACACGGCCGAGTCGCTTTTGGAAACATCGAAAAGGTTAAATATAGCGACCAGAGAAATTCAGAAAATTTCTTCAAGCACAAAACGTTTGTTAAACCGCATTGAACAGAGGATCATTGAAGGCAATTTGTTCAAGGTTTTTTAAAGACGGGAAGAAAACATGAGCATGGGTGGGACACCGGGATTTTATCTGCCTTTAGAAATTATGCTGTCGCTAGGCTACTTTTTATGGGTGGGGGCTTTATTGATCGCCAAACGCATCGGGCTTCATTGGCTAAGGCGTATCGCCCGGCGGACAGAGACCAAATTTGACGATATCCTTATCCGCGCAGCGGATTTTCCGCTCACGCTTTTTATCCTTATCAGCGGAGGGTTTATTATCGAAAAGCATCCGGCTCTGGCGAACCCGCAGCTGACGCATGCTTTTCTTGTGGTTTTAAAGGCCGTGGTGATCGTTTCGATCATTCTGTTTGCCGAAAGGCTCACGGTCAGCCTTATCAAATATTATTCTACCAGCGTGGAGATCTTAAAGTCCTGGAGCGGGGTCGTTAAAGGCACCAGCCAGGTCATTATTTACGGCTTGGGTTTATTGATCCTACTGGATAGTTTCGGGATCTCGGTAACGCCGTTGATGGCATCGCTGGGGATCGGTTCTTTGGCGGTCGCGCTGGCCTTGCAGCCGAGTCTGGAAAATTTCTTTTCCTGTATCCAGATCATCACCGACCGGCCCGTTCAGATAGGGCATTTTATCAAATTGGAATCCGGGGAAGAAGGCTACGTTCATAGAATTGGGTGGCGTTCGACGTGGATAAGGATGCTTTCCAATAACATGGTCGTTATCCCTAATAAATCTTTAGTATCCGCCAAAATTATTAATTATTATTATCCCGAAAGCGAGATGGCGGCCCTGGTCGAAGTCGGCGTTCATTACGGTTCGGACTTGGAACACGTGGAAAAAATCACAGTCGAAGTCGCGAAGGAAATATTGAATGAAGTCCCGGGAGGCATAAAAGATTTTCAGCCCTTTATCCGTTTCCATACGTTCGATGATTACAGTATTAATTTTTCAGTCATTTTGAGGGTCAAGGAATTTACCGATAACTACCTCATGAAACATGAGTTTATTAAGCGGCTTCATAAAAGATATAAAAAAGAAGGTATTGTTATCCCGTATCCGATTGAAGCGGTTAATTTCGAGCAAGAAAAGGCGTTTGAAAATAGGTCTTCGAAATATTAGAATAAATACCGATCATTTTAAAAAAAGGATGGGAACATGTTCGTCATGGGAAATTTTATTATAGCTGTTGCCAAAGTCATTGGGCTTTTGTTGAACTTGGCGTGGTGGCTTATTTTAGCCCGCGCATTGATAAGCTGGGTCAGTCCGGACCCGTTTAACCCGATCGTGCAATTCTTGCACCGCGTTACCGAACCGATGTTAGAGCCTATCCGAAGATTTTTGCCACACAGTGTTGTGGATATTTCTCCTATCATCGCCTGGTTGATCATTTCCTTCCTGCAATGGTTTCTGGTGCCGACACTTATTCAATTCGGAATGCAATTTCAATAAAGAAAATCAACGAAAGAGAAGACCATGCTGGATAAAATGAAGCAAATGATGGAAATAAAAAAGCAGGCCGATCAGCTTAAAAGAACATTGGACGGCATCAGTGTGGATGTGGCCGAGGTGCCGGGAATAAAAGTCGTTATCACCGGCGGCCAGGATTTTAAATCGGTCGAGATCGATGCCGATCTTTTGAAGGCAGAGAATAAAAAACGTTTCGAACAGGGCCTTCTGCGCAGTTTGAACGCGGCTATCAAAAAGTCACAGCAGCTCGCCGCTGAAAAAATGAAAAGCGTGATGCCGGGCCTGCCATTTTAAACAGTAAAACTCCCAACGATGCTGCTAGGTCGCAGCACCGTTGGGATTAATTCGCGCTGGCTGACTTGACGTCGCCTTCGGCTCCGTAAGTCAGGCGCTCATTTAAGGAGGAAGAAAAAATGCCGTATGATAAAGGATTAGATGTCGAAACATTTAAAGAAGTGAAAGAGTTCAACGAAACACGGATTACCATTGGGGTCTTTTCTTACAATGGGGGCAATAAGAAGCTTCAATTGACCCGCGAAAATCTGGATCAGACCGGGGAATGGCGTTTTACAAAATTGGGTCGTATGACCAAGGACGAAGCAAAGGAAATCATCCCTATTATGGGCCGGGCCATTGAGAATATGTAGTTCGGGGGAATTATTTTGTTTTAAGTGATGTTCGGCCACGGCAACGAGACCCGTATCGTTTTTGGGTAACGGTTTCGTGGGTCGTGTCCGGATAACGAAACAGGCTTCGTAACCTTGACCGTAACCAACATTCTAAAGTACATCGACGATAGGCGCGAGAAATTCATTTTCGCGCTTATCTTGTTTTTCGGTGTTTTTATTTATAAGGAAAGCTTAACCGCGCCGTTCCTCTATGATGATTATCCTTCCATCGTCGATAACCCCGCCATTAAACATCTCAATCTCAAGGCGATCTGGCAGTATGACCCTTCCAGGTTTTTGACAAATTTAACATTTGCGCTTAATTATTTTTTTAACCGCTTTGATACGGCAGGATGGCATGCCGTCAATATCCTGCTGCACAGCCTCAATGCCTTTTTGGTCTTTAAAGTGACTTCCTTTGTTTTTGAAGTTTTCGCCGCGTACCGGAAGTTTGAAAGGAACAAGGCCCTGTTCGCATCCTTGGCGGCGGCCTTTTTGTTCCTGTTGCATCCCTTGCAGACGCAGGCGGTGATTTACACG
>MHFY01000140.1:55370-56569 GCA_001805375.1 Omnitrophica WOR_2 bacterium GWA2_47_8
GGAACTTCGGTTTGTTTTTGGCCCTTTGCCTGCCCTTGGCCTTGATCCCGATGTGGTTGTTGGGGCTCAACAAACTCAATTTTCTGGCGGTGGAAGGTTTGCGGGTCGCTTCTTTTAGAGAGCATTTTTTTACCCAGCCTTTGATGATCTTGCATGCTTTGGGGCTGCTATTCTTTCCTTTGACCCAGAATCTCGACTATGATTTTCCCATTATCTTAAGATTTTCTGACCCAGCCTTCTTATTGCCTGGCCTGGCCGTCCTTATCATTTTGGCCCTGGCGGTGAAGATCTATGCAAGAGAACCGATCTTAAGTTTTTCGATCTTTTGGTTTTTCATCACATTAGGGCAGGTTTTTGTATTTCCCATGCCGGATATATTTTTTGAGCATTGGCTGTATTTACCCAGTTACGGTTTTGTGCTTGGATTAAGTTACTTGATGGGAAGGGCTTTTTCGAACAGATATACTTTGCTTTTATCGCTGGCGAGCATACTGATCGTGTTTTCCCTTTTGACGAGTAGCCGTGTCATGCTTTGGGCTGATGCTTTAAGCTTGATGAAAGATACGGTTTCCAAATCCCCCAACAAGGCGCGGGCGCACAACAACCTGGGGCTTTTGTATTATAAACAGAAGAGTTTTGATATGGCCAAGGAAGAATACCGCAAGGCGCTTTCTTTAAGCCCCGAATATTTTATTGCCGAGAATAATTTAGGATTTATCTATCTTGAGGAGAATAATTTAGTTGGAGCAGAAAGAATCTTTAACAAGCTTATCCAAGAACATCCTTCCTACACTGATGCCTATATTAATCTGGGCAATCTGTATTTGAACGATAAGAACTATAAGGAAGCCTTTAACATTTTTGAATGGGCAAGGCAAAATAGCCCCGATCATCCGGCTATTTACGTCGGCATGGGCAACATATACCAGAATTTGGGGTTCTTATATGAGGCCAAGGTTTCTTTTCAAAAGGCCATTTGGTTCAAGCCTGAGGGGGCCATCGGGTACTATAATTTGGGCAATGTATTTTTTATCGAGAAGAATTATTACGAAGCATTGCATAATTATAAAAAAGCGGTAAAACTGCAGCCGGATTTTCCGGAAGTTTATAACAACATGGGAAGCATTAATTATTACTTTAACGATTATGCGGGCGCCGTCGAGAGTTATAAAAAGGCCGTTTATTATGACCCTTCTTTG
>MHFY01000140.1:56602-59998 GCA_001805375.1 Omnitrophica WOR_2 bacterium GWA2_47_8
TGGATGAGAAAAAGATAAAAAAGTAAGTTGTCTATGGATCTAAAGGATAGATTCGCTAAGTTTTTTTTTGTCCCCGGACTCGCCGTTATCTTGGCCCTCCTGATCTACAGCAATACCTTCAAAGTCCCTTTTCACTTCGATGATCTTTTGGTCATTGTTGAAAATCCTTTTATCAAAAGTTTGGAAAAATTGCCGGAATTGTGGCTTTTTGACCCGTCACGCTTTTTGACGCATCTTTCCTTTGCGTTTAATTATTATTTCGGGGGTTTGGCTGTCGAAGGTTACCACGCGGTTAATCTTATCCTGCATATTATTAACACCTTTTTATTTTATGCCTTTATGCTGGTCACGTTACAGCAGGTCGATCTTAAGGATGATCTCAAGGAACTCCCGTTGCTGCGCATCCCGCTTTTTGCCGCGCTGCTTTTCCTGGTCCATCCGATCCAAACACAGGCCGTAACTTATATATCACAGCGTTCGACGCTCTTGGCGACGCTGTGTTATCTATTGGCTTTGATTTTTTATATCCAGGCCAGGAGAAAAGGTAAGGGGGGCTATTATGCCGCTTCCCTGTGTGTGGCTTTTATCGGCCTTTTTACGAAGCCTATCATTGTGACGCTGCCCGCCGCTATTTTGCTTTACGAGATCTGTTTTTTAAAAAAGGAAAAAATGTTCGTCCCGCGCCTTTTGCCGTTTTTTGTGCTGGCGCTGTCAGTACCGTTGTTGCTTCTTTTCTGGAAGCATAAGACCTTTGATATCGCTCAGTATTTTGTGATGACGAAAGAGACATCAAAATTCACGCGGCTGGAGTATCTATTGACCCAGTTCAATGTTATTGTGACGTATTTTAAGCTTTTGATCTTTCCGGCCGGGCAGAACCTGGATTATGAATTTCCCATTGCCAGGAGTTTCTTCAGTTTTCCGACGTGGCTGTCTTTTTCCGCGCTGGTGAGCCTGCTGTGGCTGGCGGTTAAATTATTTCGCCGGGAAAGGGTTCTGGCGTTCTGTATCTTCTGGATCTTTGTCACCTTAAGCCTTGAATCCAGCGTGTTCCCCATCTCGGATGTCATCAATGAGCACCGTTTTTACCTTCCGATGGCGGGTTTTGCCTTTATGGTATCCCTGCTTTTTTCTAAAATGAGAAAACCCGATGTTTATTTCCTTTCCATGGTGATCATTCTCGTTTTTTTATCAGGATTAACATACAATCGCAACATGGTTTGGACGAATAGGATCGGGTTGCTGGAAGACATTATCAGCAAATCTCCCAACAAGGCGAGGGTGCATAATAATCTGGGCATTGCCTATGTGGATAAGAATGACCTGTCCGCCGCCGAGCGGGAATATAAGACGGCGATCGCCATTGACCCTGATTTCAGCCATCCGTATAACAATTTAGCCAATATTTATACCCAGCAGGGCCGTTATCAAGAAGCCAAGGAGCTCCTTAACAAAGCCGTGCAGATCGAGCCGCGGTACGCCGGCGCTTATTATAATTTAGGCAACATTGCCTGGCTTGAAAATGACAAAATAGAGGCAGAAAAATATTATCTTAAATCCATCGGTGTCAAAATGAACTTTGCCCCGGCCATTGTGGCTTTAGGCCGGGCCAATGCCTTAAGGGGCGATCTTGATAAGGCTGAATTTTATTATCGATCCGCTATTTATTTTAACCCCGGCTATGCGGACGCTTACGTTAAAATGGGCGATCTGTACCTTAACTTAAAGGATCATGCCCAGGCGCTTTATTTTTTTCAAGAAGCCTTAAAGCGGGATGCCAATATCGTAAGCGTGTATAACACCGTAGGGAATATCTGTGATATGTTAGGCCAATACGGGCAGGCGGAAGAGTTTTATAAGCAAGCCATCCAAAGAGACGCCGGGTTTGCCAACGCGTATTTAAATTTAGCCAATACACTGCAGAAGCAAAATAGATGGAAAGAAGCTGTCCCTATGCTTGAAGAGGCCCAAAGGCTTTACCAATCCCAGGGAAATCGAACAATGGCACAAACGGCAGGGGAGAGGCTAAAGGGATTGACACATTTGCAATAAAAACGGATTATGTTAAAATATCCCTCGAAAATGAGCCCTCGGGGAAAGGCCATTTAAAGTTCCCGAGGGTTTATCCCTGCCGGCAGGCAGACTGAATGCCCGAAGGGCGCAGGATTTCAACTTGTGTGGTAAGAAAGGAATTCTTTATATGGCAGGTGAAGTTTATTTAACCAGGGCCGGGTACCAGAAATTAATGGATGATCTGGAACGGCTTAAGACCAAAGAACGGACCAATATCTCTAAGGCGATCGGCGAGGCCCGGCTGTTAGGTGACATTTCCGAAAATGCCGAATACGATGCCGCCAAAGATGCCCAGGCGCATAATGAAGCGCGCATTGCCGAATTAGAAGCGAAGCTGGCCCACGTGCGTATCATTGAAAGTGAAAATATCCCCTCCGATAAAGTTTATATCGGGGCTATGGTCACTTTAAAAGATCTGGATACCGACGATGAATTTACCTATACGATGGTCTCAGGAGAAGAGGCCAATTATGAAGAGAATAAGATCTCGATCTATTCGCCTATCGGCAAAGGCCTGATGGGCCACGCGGTAGGAGAGAAGCTGGAAATTAACGTCCCCTCCGGGGTCCTGCATTACAAAATCCTTAAGATCGCCAGGCCGAAATAAGTAATAAGTGATGAGTCGTAAGTGGTAAGAGTATAAAAGTGTTATTCTTTTTTGTCTTTCAACGAATAAAACACCCAGAAGGCCATGACCGGCAGAAGTGAAAAGAGGATCCGGTGCAGGCTCACCTGCAGCCACCAGGCGATCTTAAAATACGTATTCAGATAATAATAAAAACAAATAATAAAAAGATATCCGAAAAGGAATAGGGGGATCAAACGGATAGACCTCTCAAAACACTTCCCCTTGCTTAGGATCAGGCCGATGAAAAACAAGAGCCATATCCCCTGCCACTTCCCGCTTTGTAATTCCACGATCAAAAAGGCCAGGATCATCTTCAATCGTGCAATAGTGCTTGGGTTTTCGATCGAGAAGAATCCGTTGATAAACGTCTGGTTGCCCGGCGAATAAAAGACCTGAAATAGGATCGTCGGCAGGAACGTAGCCGTAAAACCCAAGAGATAAGAGATGAATTTTTTCTTCAGTAAACTTTTATCCTGTTTCTTCGACCAGAGAAGGTAAGGCCCGGTGAGTAAGGTCACGAGTAAGGCCGCAACGGTTCCTTCGCTTTTGGAAAAACTTAAAAACCCGATCAATGATCCCGCCAGAAAACCAAAGGTGTCCTCTTTTTCTTGAAGAGCCAATACCAGGCAGTAAAGTCCCGCGAAAATATAATAAGCAAATACAATGTCGCAGTATTGGCTGGTTGAAAGTTTGAT
>MHFY01000140.1:60010-66927 GCA_001805375.1 Omnitrophica WOR_2 bacterium GWA2_47_8
CCGGCAAATAAGAATCCGTACGTTAAGAACGAAAATAAAAGCGATACGAAAAATGGGACCTTCTGCGACGGTGTTGCGGCAAAGGCCCATCCCCAGACAGTGATGAGGGGAAGAAGCAGGGGATAATGCGGGCTGGAGCGCCACAGCACGGGGTCAAAGATATTTTTCCATTTGTCTTCGCCCAAATAAATAAATTTGGCCTTAAGGTTCCACGCGGACCAGGCATCCCATCCGCCCCAGGGATAAAGCTGTTCGTAGGCCCACATCAAACCAAGAACAAAGATTAAGAATATAATGGGCCAACTGTTCTTTAGATGAAGTCCCTTGAGTTTTTCTTTTAAGGGATAGGGATTGAGGTAGGTTTTGTAGCCCAGGATGCAAATTAATATCAAATGCGCCCCGATCATCGCGGGTTTGCTGAGCTGGTCTAAAAAAAGCAGTGTGTAAAAGACAATATAGGAACTCACGCCCAATCCCAGCCCGCCGGCTAAAAAGACATGCCGCGGCAGGTCCAGCGGTTTTTGGGGGTTCAACAAATGAATGAACAAAAATCCGATGATGAACGATAGAACAAAAGGTAGGAGGAGGAGAGGGTCCATTATTTTTTACGTTTGGCTAAGATGATGCCGAATTGGTTTTTTTTAATGGCCGTAAGTTTCAGTTCTTTTATTTTTTCCATGGCCTTTTCTTCGCTGGAACAGTCAAAAAGCACGTATTCATGTTTGCTGTGGTCCAGGTCCAGAATGATGGGCGCTAAAACGTATTGCGCCTGGGAAAATTGGGCGGCCGCGGTCTGGTCATCCAGATCTTTGTCGGTAAAATATCCAACGGATTTGACATCCGTAAACAGCTCCTGGATCCCGGTAAACTTGACGCCTAAGAAGGTGTAAGGGATCAGTTTGCGCATTTTATGGGTTTTGCTGATCTCCTGGTTTAATTTGATGATGTTTGAAACGATCAGCACAAAGACAACGCTTAAGAAGAGGTTCTGCACTCTCAAGGGCGGTAAGGGTCTGGATGCCGGTGAAGGGCTTTGGAGTGGGGTATTCATTTTTTGTTATTCTACTATAAGTTAAGGCTAAATCAATATTAGCTTTCAGCCATCAGCTTTCAGGTATCAGAAGGCTTAAAGCTAAGAAGCTAAAAGCTAGCAGCAGCTGAAGACTGATGCCTGAGGCCTGAAAGCTGACACACAATTCGGGAAAAAAGCTTTTTTTCTGCCCCGTTTCTAAGTATAATCTAAATATTATTTAAAGATATATTACTAATATTATATGAAGGGGGTTCGCATTGATCAACATAGGTGTTATCGGTTACGGGCATTGGGGGCCCAACCATGTCCGTATCTTCTCGCAGTTGTCCAATTCGAAGGTGTTGATGTGCGCTGACCAGGACAAAGAACGGCTCAAGATCGTTAAAAATTTGTATCCCGCCATTGAAACGACCATCAATTATAAAGATATTATCAATAATCCTAAGATCGATGCCGTTTGTGTGGCGTCGCCGACAAATACCCATTATGCCATAAGCAAAGAAGGCCTGGCGGCCGGCAAGCATATCCTGTGCGAAAAGCCCCTCGCTTTGACCACGCAGGAATGCCAGGAACTTCAGGACTTGGCTGAGAAGACGAAGAAGATCTTGCTGGTCGGGCATATCTTTTTATTTAATGAAGGGATCATCTGCCTTAAAAAATATATTACTTCAAAAGAACTGGGCTCGATCTATTACGCCCATGTCCAACGTACCAACCTGGGACCGTTCCGTTACGATGTCAATGCCTTATGGGATCTGGCCCCGCATGATATTGCGATCTTCAATTATTTATTTGATGGGCCGCCGGTCGCAGTTTCGGCCCGCGGAGGAAAATATTTAGGCACTAATTTAGAAGATATCGCCTTTGCCACGCTGGAATATCCCCAAAATATCCTGGTCAACCTCCACGTCAGCTGGCTGGACCCTAAAAAGGTAAGGCAGATCACCATAGTCGGCGATAAAAAGATGGTTGTCTGGGACGACCTGGATCACCTGGGCCCTATTAAACTGTATGACAAGCATGTGGAGCGTACCTCCACCTTTTATGAAAGTTACGGCGAATTTCAATTGCTGTCTAAAGAAGGCAGCATCACCATCCCCAAAGTCGGAATTACCGAGCCGCTGAAAAAACAGGCCCAGCATTTCCTGGAATGTATTGAAAAAAATAAAGCCAGCCCCTTATCCGACGCAAAAAAGGGCCTGGATGTCGTTAAGACCTTGATGGCCATTGAAGAATCCATGCGCCAAAAAGGGAAACAGGTTTCGCTAACATAAATTTTATGCCGAAAATTCTGGTTTCACCGTTGGTTTTTAATGAAAAAGCGAAGGTCACCAGCGTTCTTGAACGGTTCACGAAAAGTTCAGTTTATACAAAAGTAGATTATCTGATCGTGGATGATGCCTCGACCGACGGCACGACCGAGATCATTGAAAGTTTTAGAAGCAAAGGGGTCAGGACCATCAAGCATTCCGCGCGCAAAGGCGTGGGGGCGGCCATCAAGACGGCGATCGCGTATGCCTTAAGTCATTCGTACGATATTTTGGTGATCATGGCCGGGAACGACAAGGACAATCCCAATGAGATCCCTTTGCTGTTAGCGCCGATCGTTGAAGAAAATTACGACTTTGTCCAAGGGTCGCGTTATTTGACAAAAACAACCGAGTTCGGCGCCATGCCACTGTACCGCAAGGTCGCCACGCGGCTTCATCCGCTTTTGATGTCGCTGATCACCAGGCAGAAGGTAACGGACAGCACCAACGGGTTTCGGGCCTTCCGGTTGTCGTTATTGAATGATAAGCGGATCAATTGGCAGCAGGATTGGCTCAATGCCTATGAATTGGAACCGTATCTTTTATATCAGACCCTAAAACTTAAATACAAATTTAAAGAGGTCCCGGTGACAAAGATCTATCCGCCGAAAAAAGTCGGGTACACCAAGATGCGTCCGTTCTTTGGCTGGTGGAGCATTTTGAAACCTTTGGTTTATTTAGCCTTAGGGATAAGGAAATAAGGACCTTTTATTTTATGTATGTGTTTTGTCGCAATGAATTTAAGCAAAGCAGCGCCTACCAGGACCTGTGCGCTTATAAAGACCAGTATCAATCGGCTGTGGATACGGCCAGTGTTTGGTTCTCTTCGGGCCTTATTATATATTTTATCGTCATCGTCTTGTTCCCTTTGGCGGTTAATTTGATCAATGAACTGGAATTTTAAAACTTAAAGAAAGGATAAAAAGATGAAAAAAGTCGTATGGTTCGTGCTGTTAGTAGTGTTTTTGGCGGGATGTAATTACATCGAAAAACCAAAAACCCTGCTGCGGGATCCTCAATTTGCAAAATACCACGCAGAGTTGTACGAATTGGAAAGGGCGTATATCCACAAACACATTACGTATGATGAATATCTGACCAGGCGAAAAGAGCTTGATGATGATTATATGAGAGAGGCCAATGATCGTGAGAGAATTCTTCATGGAACGAAGAGCAATGAGTAACGCATACGGTCATCAGAAATAACTATGCGCCTTTACGGACGAATTCCTGTTTTAGAACGCTTAAAAAGCAAGCCTGAAAGCATCAAAAGCATCTACATTCAAGAAGGCCATAAGGAACTTTCCTACATCAGGCAAAAGGCGCAGAAGTGGGGCATCCCGGTTCATGCGGTGCCATCTTCGAAGTTAATAAAGCTGGCCCGCAATTTAAACACGCAGGGGATCTTGGTTGAGGTCAGTGATTTCGCGTATACGCCTTATGAAGATCTGCTGGACGAATGTTTGAAAAGGAATATAACGCCTGTTTTCTTGGACAGCCTGGCCGATCCGCAAAACTTAGGCGGCGTTATCCGCAGCCTGGGATGTTTCGGCGGGTTCGCGGTCGTTCTGCCCACGCATGATTCGGTTGGGGTTACGGATACGGTCTTAAGAGTGGCCTCCGGCGGAGATAATTATGTGGCGGTCTCGCAGGTTCATAATTTAAAGCCGGCCCTGGATAAAGCCAAAGACCAGGGATTTTGGATCGCCGGCACGGTGGTCGAAGGCGGAGAGAGGTTGGAAGATACAAAATTTCCTTTCCCTTTAGGGCTAGTGATCGGCTCCGAACACAAAGGCATCCGCGATGTTCTAAAGTCTTCCTTGGACATCAAGCTCACGATCCCGATGGCGCAAAATCGCCTGACCTTGAACGCGGCGCACGCTACAACCGTTTTTTGTTACGAAATAAGGAAGCAAAAATATTTATCTAAGAAATCGACGCATGCCTAAACAAAGATCCAAAAAGAATAATACTGAAAATCTAGCGGTCCTGAATTTTTTTGCCGAAGCCGGCCTTTTAAAAAAGATCAAGCGCAGCGGCTGGTGGGTGGCCGGCATCAAAGACCCCGAGAGTGTCGCCGAGCATAGTTTTCGCTGCGCGGTCATTGGGTATTGCATAGCCGAGATGGAGAAGGTCGACCCTTTAAAAGTCCTTTTGATGACGCTGTTCAATGATATCCACGAGGCGCGGATCAATGACCTGCATAAAATGGGGCATTATTACATTGATTTTAAAGAGGCTGAGCGGAAGGTCTTTAAAGACCAGACAGAGTTTTTGGATGAACGGATAAGGCATATTCTGCGTACGACACGGAATGAGTTTGATAAACAGTCCAGCAAGGAGGCCATCGTGGCCCGGGACGCGGATATTTTAGAGTGCCTGGTCCAGGCGAAGGAATATTATGACCGCGGGTTTAGCGGCGCGAAGCGGTTCTTTAAGAGGGGTCCGGATTTTTTAAAAACAAAGACCGCCAAGCGATTTTGGCAGCAGATCAAAAAATGGGACAGTCATAGCTGGTGGGAAAATGTCGTAAAATTTGAGCGATGAAATATTTTCAGCTTATTGTTTTTTTAGTTTCGGTGACGTTTTTAAGCGGCTGCGCCAGTTTAGGGACATACAATCCGGCAACGGAAAGACGCGAACTTATTTTTATCTCCACCCCCAGTGAAGTGAGCATGGGGAAAGACATTCACAGCCAGCTGCAGCGGGAGTATGAAATTTCGTATGACCTGGTAAAAACAGGGCGCCTGAAAAATATAGGGCAGCGGCTCGCGCAGGTTTCTGACCGCCAGGATTTTAAGTATAATTTTTATTTGATCAATAAGGATGAGATGAATGCCTTTACGACCCCCGGTGGCAATATTTATTTTTTTAGCGGGCTTTTGGACAAGCTAACCTCCGATGATGAGGTGGCCTCGGTCTTGGCCCATGAGATCGGCCATTGCGCGGCCCGGCACACGGTCAAAAAATTCCAGGCCGCCTTAGGCTACGACCTGATCGGCAGTATCCTCTTAAGCCAGGTGAGCCCGGAGAACCAGATGAGGAATGTTTTGTTGAGAAGTTCTAATACCGTGATGTCGTTGATCTTCTCCGCGTACGGACGCCAGGATGAGTTTGAGTCGGACCATTTGGGGCTTAAATATATGCATTTGGCGGGTTTTAATTTGGACGGAATGATAAAAGCATTTGAAGTTCTAGAGCAGAATTCCAAGGGGGACGGGAGAATCCCCTTGATCCTGCGCACGCATCCTTACATCAAAGACAGGATCATTAAAGTTAAAGACGAGATCACAAGGTATAAAAAGGCCGCCCCGTAGGGGCGAGCCTAGTTCATTTCCTTCTTTGAAGGGAATGCGGAAAAATGAACGGGGAGAGTAGGCATGGAGCGTATCGGTATCGCTGCCAGTAAATTCGCTAAAGGTAATATCTGGCTTTACAATCTAGGCGTTATCATGATCGCCTTTCTGTCGTCTTTATTTATTTTTTTTGTGGCTGGGGCGTCGATCATTTTGTCATTGTTGCTTTTGGGCTACATTATCGACCAGGTCACGCCGGTCGGATTTGAAAAACAGTGGGGAGTTATCCTTCGCATCAGCATGATCGCCTTGTCCGTTGTCATAGGGATCTTTAACCTGATGGCGCTTGTAAAGAACCTAAAGATCAAACTGCCTAAATAGCGTTACTATGCAAATTAAAGAATCCGATCTTAAAAGTCTCATCAATAATCTCAATGTCGGTATTTACCGCCGGATCTTCGGCGCCAAAGGAAAGTTTCTTTTTGTCAATGAGGCCATGGGCCAGATGTTAGGGTACGGTTCCGCAGAAGTTGTTGATCTCAAGATCACCGACCTTTTCGAGGACCATCGTAAATTCCTCACCCTGCAGGAAAAACTCATTAAACAAGGTTTTTTAAAAAATGAAGAGATCCAGCTGATCACAAAGGCCAGGCGCCCCGTTTGGGTCTCGGTCTCTTCAACGGTGGTAAAGGACAAGAACGGCAGCCCGCAATTTGTCGACGGGATCGTGGAAGATATCACGGTCCAGAAAAAGGTCGAACGCGACCTTAGAGAATCCAAAGAACTTTTCCACACGGTATTCGACAACTCGCCCGTGGCCATCACGGTGGCGGACAAGGATGAAAAGGTCATTGCCTGGAATCCCTTTGCCGAGACCATGCTGGGCATGAGAAAAGAAGACCTGTTCAATAAACCGTTGCAGGAATTGTATCCGGCCAAAGAATGGAAACGGATCCGCGCCTTTGAGATCCGGAAGAAAGGCATGATCTCGGACCTGGAAACTCAAGTCTTCAAAAGAGATTCAACGGTCATTGATGTGAGCATGTCGATCGCGGTCTTGAAAGATGCGAACGGCAACGTGACCGGGTCCATCGGGATCATGCGAGACATCACCCAGCATAAAAATGACGAGCGCCGGCTCAAAGAATCAGAAAATAAGATCCGCATCCTTTTGGACAATTCATTGGTCGCGATCACCTTGTCGGATGAATCCGACAGGATCATTTCCTGGAATCGATACACGGAAGAGCTTTTAGGCAAAAGCAAAGAAGACCTTTT
>MHFY01000140.1:66962-67152 GCA_001805375.1 Omnitrophica WOR_2 bacterium GWA2_47_8
CCATATTACTGAAGCGTTATTAGACAGAATGGATATTGCCACAGCAACTAAATTTCCTGGATTAGTTAACACTGATAGAATTAGCAGAAGATATAATCGTGAGCAAGAAGATCTATTAAAAGATGAAAGGATAGCTAAAGAGGCAATTAAAATTTTATTATCTAAAGACGATTATGAAACAATACATAAT
>MHFY01000140.1:67214-74599 GCA_001805375.1 Omnitrophica WOR_2 bacterium GWA2_47_8
AGGACGCGGCCGATAATCTTTTGAGCCTTTTGAATGACATCCTCGATCTCTCCCGGGTCGAGGCCGGCAAGATCACGCTTGAGATGATCGAGATGAACCTGCCGAATATCATTCAGAGCGTGTGCAAGGGGCTTACGTTATTGTCCAAGAAAAAAGATCTGGACCTGGTTTGGGAACTTGATCCGCAGATCCCGCTGACGTTGGCCGGGGACCCGATCCGGGTCCGCCAGATCTTAGTGAACCTGATCAATAACGCGATCAAATTTACCTTTAAAGGGAAGGTCGCATTAACGGTCAAGTTGGAAAAATTAGGCGAAGATGACTGCGTGATCCTTTTCGCGGTGAAAGATCAGGGCATCGGGATCCCTAAAGATAAACAGATCAAATTATTTGAAGTCTTTTCTCAGGTGGATGAATCGACCACGCGCCGCTTCGGCGGAACGGGCTTGGGTTTGTCCATATCCAAACGCCTGGTTGAATTGATGGGCGGGCGGATCTGGGTGGAAAGCGAAGAATTTAAAGGGAGCACTTTTTATTTTACCGCCACTTTTAAGTTGATGAAAAAGGAAGACTTGGAAGCTATCGAGAAGGCCAAAGAAGCCGTGGCCCCGTCATTCTCCAGGCCCATTGGAAAACTTTCTATTCTGTTAGCGGAGGATAATATCGTTAATCAGAAGATCGCCATGAAATTGTTGGAGAAAAAGGGATGGATCGTCACCGCGGTCGATAACGGGCAGAAGGTCCTGGATATTTTGGAAAAGGAAAAATTCGACCTTATTTTGATGGACGCGCAGATGCCGGTGCTGGATGGTTTGGAGACGACGAGATTGATCCGGGAAAACGAAGCCAAGACAGGGCAGCGCATCCCGATCCTGGCCTTGACCGCGCGAGCCATGACCGAAGATAAGCAGAAATGTTTAGAGGCAGGGATGGACGGTTATATCGCCAAACCCATTGACCGTTTGCAACTTTATGAAACCGTAGAGAATGTTTTTAAGAAAGGACCGTTGTAATGAGTGATGATATTCTTGATCTAAAAGAGGCCTTGGAAAGGGTCCAGGACGACCAGGCGCTTTTGTTGGAGTTATTTGATATTTTTACCGAGGATTTTCCCCAGAAAAGGACGCAATTAGATATGGCCGTAAAAACCAAGAATTCCATGGAGGTCCGCCACATCGCCCACGCCTTAAAAGGCGCCTCAAGCAATCTTTCGGCGAGAAAGATTTACACCTCCTTGGCGAAACTGGAAAAAATGGGGGAAGAGGGTAACATCGCGACCGCGGCAGAGACCCTTAGCCAGATAGACCAGGAATACAAAGAGCTGCAGGATTATATCGGTAAAATAAGGACTAAATTAAAGTGATGAGTCGAACTTGACTCATCATCCTGAAGCGGAGCTGAAGGATCACCACTGAATACTACGCTATCTTCAAGGATCAATGAGTATCTTAAATGTCTTAAATCCGGCCAGGTCATCCTTGTTTTTTTCGCGTTGGGATTTTTGGCGTATGGGAACACTTTATTTTACCCCTTTGTGCACGATGATGTTGTCTTTATCCAGAACAATCCGGATATCCGGAACTTTAACGACCTGGGCTCTCTTTTCTTAAAGCCTGTTCTCCTTGACCAGGAGATCGCCGCCGCCAACACGTATTACCGTCCGGTCTTAGATGTTTTATACCGCCTGCAATATTTATTCTCCGGACCCAACCCTTTTGGTTATCACCTTTTTAATGTTATTGTCCATGTCATTAACAGCCTTCTGGTGTATCAGCTCTTTTCTGGTTTTAAATACCGCGTATCTTTAAAGGAATTTCAGATTTGGCTGGTGGGGCTGTTATTCTTGCTGCACCCGGTCCAAAGCCAGGCCGTGGCCAGCATCGCCGGGGTGTCGAACCTTTTGTTTTCCCTGTTGTGCCTGTTGAGTTTTAAATTTTATATGGACTTTAGAGAAGGCACAGCCGCCCGGAAAATAAAGAATTTGAGCCTGTCGCTGGCGTGTTTTATTCTCGCGCTTTTCACAAAGGAACAGGCGGTTGTCCTGCCGCTTCTGATCGTTCTTTATGAATTGTGTTTTGATAAGGCGAATATTCTAAAACGGCCGAGGCTTTCAGCCTTGGGGGTCTATTTGCTGACCCTGATCGGATATTTTTTATTCCGCCAAATGATCGGCTTGGGTTCTCACGGAGAATTCTTCAGCAATACGTTTGAATTGGTCTCCAGGCTTAAGAGCATTCCAAAGATCCTGCTGATCTATCTTGGCCTGATCTTTGTCCCGGTTGACCTTCATTATTACCGCAGTATCGATGTCCTTGATCCGGCGGGATTGTTCATTATTTTGTTTGTGATCGTCGGTTTAGCTTTATGGCGCGCTAAGGTCAGGCAGGCGGACGATGTAAGGCGTGTGTTATGTTTCGGTCTGGGCTGGTTTGCGATCCTGCTTCTGCCGGTCTTAAATTTTTTGCCGCTGATCATTGAATATTCATCGGTTTCTGTCGCCGAGCATTTTCTGTATTTGCCTTTGGCAGGGTTTTTGATCTTTGCGGTTCTCTTACTGCCGAAGAAATTTGAACAAGGCCTGATTGTTTTGGGGTTTTTGATCGCTTTGATCTTTTTGGCGGCCACGATCAAACAGAACACCTACTGGCGAAGCGAGGTCGCGCTTTTTGAGAGGACCGTCACGTTCGAAAAAAAATTAGGCCGTGTCTTTATCCTCTTGGGCAAGGCGTACTATCATCAGAAAGATTTTGATAAAGCGACGGCCTCTTATCAGCGGGCCTTGGCGATCATGCAGGCCTATGCGGCTAAAGTTAAAGATCCAAAGGTCAAAAAATTCTACACGGATTATCTTAAGGAGATCCATTTTGACCTGGCGCATTGCAGCCAAGACCAGGGTGATATCGATCTGGCGTTGAAGGAATACAATGAAGCGCTTCTGCTGGGCCCTAAGGATATTGCGACGATGAATAATATAAGTTTTTGTTACATTGAGCAAGGCCGGATCCGGGAGGCCAAAGAACTATTACAAAATATCCTTGAGATAGCCCCTGATTTTCCGCCCGCCAAAAATAATTTAGAGATCTTAAACGTCCAGACAAAATCAAAATGAGATGTTAGAAAAAAGATTTATTATCCTATTCCTGCTTTTGGTCCTTTTGGGCCTGATGTCGTATGCCCAGGGTTTAAGGGCGGACTTTGTCTTGGATGACCTTTCTGTCATCGTCAATAACCCCGTCATCACGGGAGGAGCCTCATTAAAGCAGCTCTTTCAATTTGACCCCACGCGTTTTTTAACGCACTTCAGTTTTTCTTTAAATTATCATTTGGGCGGGCTTAAGACCTTCGGCTATCATCTGGTAAATCTTTTGATCCATGTGATCAACAGCCTGCTTTTTTTAAGGTTTTTAACGCTGACGCTTCAGCTGCCGTTCTTTCAGAAGGATAAGATCAATCCTTTTAAATTTATCCCGGTTCTATGCGCGCTTATCTTTTTTCTGCATCCCATTCAGACGCAGGCGGTCAATTATATCGTTCAAAGGTCTGTTCTTTTGGCCTGCCTGTTTTATTTCTCGAGCATGATCGTGTATCTCCGCCTGAGGCTTCAATTCAATGCCCTCCTGTACGCGGGTTTTATCGGTACGGCCCTTTTAGGCGCGATGACCAAACCTGTCTTTGTGACGTTGCCGCTGTCGCTTTTACTTTACGAGATGTATTTCTTTAAGGAAGAGAAGAAAGACCTTAAAAAACTGGCGTTCCTTTTCTTGCCGGCTGTTTTGGCCTTGTTTCTTGTCCCCTTGTTTTTGATGAGCTTTCAGCTGCATGCGTTAGGGCAGGCGTTTTCGCCGGATAAATTGTCCTACGCGACACAGGTCACGACGGAAATCCCGCGTTTTCAATATCTGCTCACGCAGTTTCCGGTCTTGGTCAAATACGTAAGCCTTTTGTTCTGCCCCATCGATCAAAATGTTGACCATGATGCGGTATTGGCGCAGGGCTGGTCGATCCAGAATTTTTCGGCACTGGTTTTGCTTTTGGTGATCCTGGCTGCCGCGTATTTCCTGCGCCGCAGAAAACCTGTCCTGTCTTTCAGTGTTTTCTGGTTTTTTATTTTACTGATCCCCGAGTCCAGCATTTTCCCTTTGCCGGATGTGATCTTCGAGCACAGGCTTTATATCGCGACTGCCGCATTTTCCATGGGCGTGGTGTGCGCATTGGCGTATTTTGTTCCCAATCCTTACCGGCACGCTAGTTACGGCGGGCTTCTGGCCGTGGCATTTTTGATCTTAACTTTCAGCCGTGATCTAGTATGGAGCGACCCCCAATTGCTGCTGGAGGACGCGGCCTTAAAATCGCCTAATAAAGCGAGGGTGCATAATCATTTGGGATTGGTATATCAAAAAAGGAATTGGCTTCCCCTGGCGGAGGCGGAATTCCGGAAAGCGGCCCGTTTGGACAGCAATTATTCCGACGCCTTTAACAATTTGGGGATCTTATACGCCCAGGATAGAAAATATCAACCGGCGGTCGAACAGTTTAAAGAAGCCATCTCCCGCAACCCTTCGCATTTCGAAGCCAATTTCAACTTAGGTGTCATGTATCTTAAGTTAGGAGACCTTCAAAATGCCAACGCCCAGCTAAGAAAGACCCTGGATTTAAGATCCGACGACGCCCGCGTGTATTATTATTTGGCTAAAATATATTTTAAGCTCCATGATCTTGCGAAAGCGGAAGAATTTTATCTTGAGGCCCTGCGGTACAGCCCTTATTTTGTTGAGGCCTTGTATGAATTGGGGAATATTTATTTGGAAGAGGGGTTGAATTTAAAGGCTATTCCGTATTATAACAGTGCCGTGCAGCTGGACCCTAAGAACAGCGCGGCGCACAATACTCTGGGGATCGCGTATATCCGCGCCGGAGAGATGAACATGGCCGGGCACCATTTATTGCAGGCGTTTTATTTAAACCCCAATGACCGGGCGGTTTGCCTTAATTTGGCCGAGTATTTCTACCGCGCGGGCGAAAAAGAAAAGTCAAAATTTTACGCGGATAAAGCGGAAAGTTTAAGGTAAAAATTAATGGATTATTTTAATAAAGTTAAGATACAATAACCAAGAATCAAGATACAAATAATAACCAATGAGCCAATAATCAAAATGGTTTCTTGAAATTTGGAAATTGTTCGGTCATTGTTTCTTGTATCTTCGAATTTTAATACAGAAAGATCACTATGCTTCCGGTCAATGTTCTTCTATCTATTGCCGTCTTCGCCTTAATCGGCCTGATCATGATCATATTTCTTCTGCCGGCCACGTCCTCTTATCAGAAAAAGAAGAAGGAGCGGTCTGTCGAACAGCGCCCGAAAGAAAAAGACTGGCAAGACGCCGCCTTGAAATTGGAAAGACACATCCAGTCTTTAAAACGCGAGATCGAAGGCTTGGAAAAGACCATCCGGACGAACGAAGAGGCCCTGGCCCAGGAAAAGCAGAAAAACATCCAGTTGACCCAAAAATTAAAACAGGAACAGGGATGGCATGACCGCGAAGAAAAGGCCATTGAAAAGAATACCAAGGATTTAGGCCGTTTAAGCGAGGCCTTAAAAAAGACCGAGCAGTCTTTGGGTGACGCGCACAATGTCCAGCTTCGGCTGGAAAAGGCTTTGAACGAAGCCAAACAGGAAACCGAATCCGCCCACGAGAAGCGCCGGGAAGCGGAGAAGGAATCCATGATCATCAGGGCCAAGTTTGAGACCGCGCAAACGCAATTAAGAGAAGCGACCCGCGAGAACCGGGAACTTAAAAAGCAGGAAGAAGATACCAGTTTCGTGGCCAAGTCCGATTATCTTAAATTGGAGCAGAAACTGCGGGAAGTGGAAAAAGAAAAAGACAGAGAGATCAGTGAGCTCAGGGCAAAAATAAGATCGATGCAGAATGAGGTACGTTAAAGAATGAAATTGCAGAATTTTTTGTTTTCCAAGCGCACAGCCTGGGAGTTAATGCCCAATGAGCTGATCAAAAAGCTCAAAGAGATCGAAGGACAAAATCATTTCATTTACGATCTGACGGAATCGAACCCTACCCGCTGTGAATTCGCATACCCTAAGCTTGAGATCTTAGAGTCTCTCTACTCAGGAAAAAATATCCTTTACGATCCTTCGCCTCAGGGGTTCCTGGAGGCGAGGCAGGCCATCTGCGATTATTATTTGGCCAAGAATTATAACGTGAATCCCGACCAGGTCTTTATCACGACCAGCACCTCGGAAGGGTATTCTTTTCTCTTCAGGCTGCTTACCAACCCGGGCGAGCGGATCTTATTCCCCCGCCCCAGTTATCCCTTGTTCGAATTTCTGGTGGACCTCAATGATATCAAAATGGATACCTATCCTCTGGTGTATGACTACAACAGCAAAACCGAGTATCCCAACTGGCATATCGATCTCAAGGCTTTAGAGGATGCCATTACCCCGGCCACCAAGGCCATTGTTTTGGTGAACCCAAACAACCCGACGGGTTCTTTTATCAAAAAGAAAGAATTAAAGGCCATTAACGATATTTGTAAGGCCAATAACCTGGTCATTATCGCAGATGAGGTCTTTTTAGATTATTGTTTGGAGGAGGAGGACCAGCGGGTCATGAGTTTGGTCGAGAACAAGGATGTCTTGACCTTTACCCTAAGCGGTATTTCAAAGATCATCGGCCTTCCGCAGATGAAGATCTCCTGGATCATGGTCAACGGGCCCGAGGAATTAAAGGAAATGGCGAATGAGCGTTTGGAGGTCATTGCTGACACCTATCTTTCGGTCAATACGCCGTGCCAGAATGCCTTAAAGAAATGGCTTTCTTTTCAGCCTGAGATGCGAAGAGAGATCTTGAAGCGTGTCCGGCAAAACCATCAGTTCCTGATTGAGACCTTTAAGAATATCACGGATTGTTTGTATCTGAACTCCAACGGAGGATGGTACGGTATTGTAAAATTACCCAAAACTAAAAGCGAAGAAGAATGGGTCTTTAAATTTTTGAATGACGAACGTGTTTTTACCCATCCGGGGTATTTTTTTGATTTTGAGGAGGAGCCTTTTATCGTGGTCAGCCTGCTGACACCGGTGACGGTGTTCCAGGAGGGGATAAAAAGGATCGTGAAACAAATTAAGGGATAGATAGCGGATTAGTATGCTATACTATCTTTTTTTAGGAGATAAAACACATGAAACGACGGCCCCAGTGGGATGAATATTTTTTAAAACTAGCCATGCTCGCCTCCGAGCGCGCGACCTGCCCGCGCATGCATTGCGGCTGTGTCCTGGTCAAAAATAAGAATGTGATCTCGACCGGGTACAACGGCTCCATCCCCGGGGATGAACATTGTGAGGACATTGGGTGTCTTATGGT
>MHFY01000140.1:74624-81706 GCA_001805375.1 Omnitrophica WOR_2 bacterium GWA2_47_8
GGATCGAACGCGTTGTCATCTTTTCCGATTATCACGATACCTTAGCCACGCAATTTTTTGCCAAAGCCAAGGTCAAGATCGTTAAAATCCCCATGCCGTCCAAAGAGATCAGCTACGATTTGGAAAATTACACATCCGCCAAAAAATAGAGTATGAAAAGAAAGAAACGCTGTGCCTGGTGCGAAAACGACCCTTTGTATGAAAAATATCACGACGAAGAATGGGGCACACCCTGTTACGATGACGATAAACTTTTTGAAATGCTGGTCCTGGAGAGTTTTCAGGCGGGGTTGAGCTGGCGGATCATTTTAAATAAACGGAAAAATTTCCGGAAGGCGTTCCATAATTTTAACATCAAAAAAATAGCCCGTTACGGTTCGAGTGATGTGCAGCGGCTTTTAAACGATGCGGGCATTGTGCGCAACCGGCTGAAGATCCTGGCCGCGATCAATAACGCGCAAAAGTTTTTGGAAGTCCAGAAAGAGCACGGCAGTTTTTCCAAATACATTTGGCAGTTCGCGCCCAAAAGATCACCGAAGCGCAGATCTTTAAAAGATCTGCCGGCAAAGACAGCCGAATCCGACGCCCTGGCCAAAGATCTGAAGGAAAAAGGTTTTAAATTCCTGGGCTCAACGGTCTGCTACGCGCACATGCAGGCCACGGGGATGGTGAATGATCACATGAAAGGATGTTTTAAATTTTAGGGATAAGAGGTAAGGGGTAAGAGGTAATACTTACCCCTTAGCCCGTATCCCTTACCCCTTTCTTATTATGAATTACAAAATACTAATCGCCGACGACGAAAAAGATATCTTGGAGGTCATGGCCAAAAAGATCAAGGCCAGCGGCTACAAGGTCATCACCGCCCATGACGGCGAAGCGGCCTGGGAGAAGATCCAAAAGGAGGATCCGGATGTTATTCTTCTGGACCTGACCATGCCCAAAATGGACGGATTTACCGTCTTGAAGAATTTAAGGGAAAACCCTCCCACCAGCAAATGGCAGCCGGTCATCATCATCTCGGCCCGCGATGAAATGGAAGACATGCAGAAAGGTTTTTCCCTGGAAGCGGACCATTATCTGACCAAACCCTGCCGCATGAACGATGTCTTAAACGCCATTGAATTGATGATCAATTTGATCCCCCAGCGCAAATCCAAAGTGGAAATGGACGCTGACAAAAAACCTTCCCATTGAAAGATAAGACCGTGAGAATCCTTCTTTTATTGAGTTTAGTGGTCGTGCTTTTTGTGCTTTATATTTGGTATTTAGAAAGCACGGCCATATTTTTGCCCAGCCGTGAGATCACAACCACCCCCCAGAGTTTGGGTGTCCCTTATGAAAATATCACTTTTAAAACACAGGACGGCGTTATCTTAAACGGCTGGCTGGCTAAGCCGGCACAGCATTCAAAACGCAGCACCTTGATCTATTTTCACGGCAACGCCGGGAATATCAGCGACCGTGCGGAAAAGGTCGCCGCGTTCGTTAAATTAGGTTTAAATGTTTTTATCATCGATTACCGCGGTTACGGCAAAAGCCAAGGCAAGCCGACGGAAAAGGGCCTGTATTCGGATGCCATCGCGGCCTACGATTATGTGATTAAGCGCCCGGATATTGATAAAGAGCGGATCGTTGTCTACGGGGTTTCGTTGGGAGGCGCGCCGGCCATTGACCTGGCAACGAAGCGCAAGATCGCGGCCCTGATCATCGAGTCATCGTTTTCCAACGCCCATGACATGGCCAGGATCATTGTCCCGTTCGCACCGGCTTTTCTCATTCGGACCCAAATGGCTTCCGACACTAAGGTCCAGTCGTTAATGATCCCCAAATTATTCGTTCACAGCCGAGAGGATGAAACGATCCCCTTTGTGTTAGGAAAAAAGTTATTTGACGCGGCCCCGCATCCGAAAGAATTCTTGGAGATCAGCGGCACGCATAACGAAGGATACCTTTTAAACAGCAGTCTTTACTGGAGCGGGATCAATAGATTTTTAGAAAAGAATAAATTGTTATAAAAGAGGTAAGGGGTAATGGGGAAGAAATTTTACTTATCCCTTATCCCTGATCAAAATGTTACGAACGAATAAAACCCATATTATTGACCGAAATGGTAAAACTCTCCAACTGAGGGGAGTTAATTTAGGCGGCTGGCTGATGATGGAGGCCTATATCCTGCACGCGCCGAATTACGCGGAACAGGGGTTTAAAAGAGAATTCGCCGTTAAAAACGGGAAAGCCGCCTTAAAAGAATTCGAGAACAGTTTTCGGAACGCCTTTATTAGGGAAGCGGATTTCAAAAAGATCGTGGATCTAAATTTTAACTGCGTGCGTTTGCCATTTAATCACCGTTTGGTTGAAACCAGGCCTTTTCATTATGATCCTCAAGGCTTGAAATATTTAGACAACGCGATCTCCTGGGCAGAAAAGAATAATATTTACGTGATCCTTGATCTGCACGCGGCCGTGGGCGCCCAAAATCACGATTGGCATTCGGATAGTTTGGGTGACGCGCTTCTCTGGAAGAACAAACAATCTCAGAAGCGCACGCTTAAGCTTTGGGAATTCTTGGCCGACCGTTATAAAGATAATGAAACCGTGGCCGGGTATGATCTTTTAAATGAATCGGTGTTAAGCGACACAGCTCTTTTAAATGGTTTTTATAAGCAGGTGATAAAGGCCATCCGCAGCGTGGACCAAAACCACATTCTTTTTGTGGAAGGCAACAATTGGGCGATGGATATCGCGTGCCTGGAAGATCTTGACGATGACAATCTCGTGCTGAGTATCCACAATTACCAGCCGCTGGAATTCACCTTTAATTTTATCCCGGCCATGAGATATCCGTTTAAGACCAAGCACGGCGCGTACGATAAGAAAAAAATGCGCGCAATCCTCTCCGAGTATAAAAAAATCTCCGCAGAGAGGCAGCGGCCGATCTTTGTCGGGGAATTCGGCGTCAATTATAGAGAAGGTGTATACAGCGAGCAGGGTTGGGTCAAGGATACGGTGGATTGCTACAATGAATTCGGTTTTTCCTGGACCTACTGGACGTACAAGGCGGTCAAGAACAGTGTATTCCCCGATGGGCTTTTCAGCTATTACGATAATCCGGTTTGGGTCAACCGCGCCGGGCCGAAACAAGGCTGGGACACGTACGCCAATCTCTGGCCAACGTGTAAAAAAGATATGATCGAGTCGTGGGATACGAAACATTTTAGAGAGAATGAGAAATTAACGAAAATATTAAGAGGTAAGAGGTAAGGGATAAGGGGTAAGATTTACTTGCTCTCTACCTCTTATCCCTTAGCCCTTTTAAAATTATGCCCAAAGATAAGATAACTAGTCTCACTAATCCTTTTATTAAAGAGTTGGTTAAATTACGCGACCGGAAAACGCGTAAGGAATCGAATTTCACTCTCGTTGAGGGATTTAAGGAAACCGGCCTCGCGTTAGAGAGCAAGGCCAAGTTCGAGCAAATTTTTTTATGCCCGGAATTATTCGGCGAGGATAAAAAGGGGCGGAAGGCAAAGGTTTTAGAAGAGATAACCAAACGCAAACTTCCCACTATCGAAACCACCAAAGAGGTCTTTCAAAAGATCTCTTACGGCGAGCGGCAGGAAGGGATCTTAGGTTTAGTGGAACCTTATCTTTACCGCTTTGCTGACCTGAAACTTAAAAAAGATCCGCTCTTTGTGGTGGCGGAGTGTGTAGAGAAGCCGGGTAACTTGGGAGCGATCTTGCGCACATCCGAGGCGGCCAATGCCGACGCGCTGATCGTGGTTGAAGCGGTGACCGATATTTTTAATCCCAACGTCATCCGTGCGAGTTTAGGCACGGTGTTTACGATCCCTGTGGTGAGCTGTTCCAATCAAGAGGCGTTTGATTTTTTGAAGAAACAAAAGGTGAGCGTCTGTATCGCGGAACCGAATTTTCCGACTATTTATTACGACGCGGATCTAAAACAACCCGTGGCCCTGGTCGTGGGCGGAGAAAAAGAGGGGTTAAGTCAATTTTGGCGCTCGCACGCGGACGTTCAGGTAAAGGTCCCGATGTTCGGAAAAGCAGGCTCGCTGAACCTCTCGGTAACAGCGGGGGTTTTGATCTATGAGGCAGTTAGACAGAGAAATGAATTAATTACTTGAGGCCAGATGCCTGATGCCTGAAGTCAGAAAAAGCTTTTTCTGACTTCGGACTTCTTGCTTCTGACTTCTTTAAAAAATTGGAGAAACAACCATGGAAATCGGTATTGTCGGGCTTCCCAACGTTGGTAAGTCCAGTTTATTCAACGCATTGACCGGCGCGGGTGTCGCGGCGGAGAATTTTCCTTTTACCACGATCGAACCGAATGTGGGGATCGTGCCGCTTCCGGATGAACGGTTGGCCCGCTTAGCAAAAGAATTTGCCACGCAGAAGATCACGCCCTCCGGCATCCGTTTTGTGGATATCGCGGGGCTTGTTAAGGGCGCGAGCCAAGGCGAAGGCTTGGGTAATATGTTTTTATCCAATATCCGCGAGGTCGACGCAATTGCGCACGTGGTGCGTTTATTCAAGGATGAAAATGTGGTCAACGTGGCCGGGGATCTGGATCCCATCAGCGCGATCGAGATCATTGAAACGGAATTATTGTTGGCGGACCTGCAGCAATCACAGAAAGGATTGGAGCGCGCGAAAAAGAACGCCAAGTCCGGCGAAAAAGAAGCCAAAGATAAATTAGCTCAGCTGGAAGGGATCGTGAAGGCCTTTGAACAGGGAAAATCCGCGCGGCTGCAGGGTTTGCCGGAAGAGATCATCAAAGAATTTCAGTTCTTGACCGGAAAGCCGATGCTTTATGTCGCGAATACGGATGAAGACGGAGCGCCGCCGGAACTGCTTAATCCGTTATTGGAACGTGCGAAGAAAGAAAACACCAGCGTGGTTGTCCTCTGCACGAAGATCGAAGCCGAGATCCTTGCGTTATCTCCGGAAGAGCGCGGGGCTTATTACGAAGCCGCCGGGATCACGACCCCGGGTTTGGGCCGTTTGGCCCAGGCCGGAAAAGAATTGTTGCGGCAGGTCTGTTTTTTTACCGCCGGGCAAAAAGAAGTGCGCGCCTGGCTCATTCCCGCCGGCACCAGAGCGGTCAAGGCCGCTGGAAAGATCCACACCGATATTGAACGCGGGTTTATCCGCGCCGAGGTTTATAAATACCGCGATCTGGAAGCGCAGGGTTCTTACAAGGCCCTGCAGGAGAAACATCTGATCAGCCTGGAAGGGAAAGATTACGTTCTTCAGGAAGGCGATGTGGTGTATTTTAGGTTCAGTGTTTAAGAAATAATTACCCAATAATTTTCTTGTCCATGTTTTGTTCCAGGCGTAGTATAATGTCAACTTACGTATAGTCGGTGCTGTCCCTTAAGTCAAACGTTAACCAAGAAAGGGACGTAAAATGGGTTTAAAAATTTTTCAGAAGTACCGTAAAGAAAGACGTCAATACCCCCGTTACGGAGCTAAAGATCAGATCGCCTTCAGCCTCCTTTTCGATGTTCAAACCAAAATAAAATATCAGATCCTGACCGGCGGCGGAGAGACGATCCTTTCCAAAAAATATCCCGGCATCAGCAAGGATATCAGCGCCGAGGGCATGTGTTTCTTATCCTCTAATCATTTGAATAACGGTGATATCATCCGCGTTGAAGTCTATAAGCAGGAATCTTCAAGGCCCATTTATATGGACGGGGAAGTGCGCTGGTGCAAGCCGGTGGTCGTGAAATCCAAAGACACTGACAAGTTCGAGATCGGCATCAAGATCTTTAATGTCAACAAAAAGCCCGTTACCACACAGCAGCGGGGCGATGTGCGGGTTGTCTGGAGTGAGGTCTTAGAGGCCATTATCGGCGATCCGCAGAAGGTGGTGACCGGGAAGAAGCCGTGATATGTTTTATACGCGTATAGCGCATATCGTATGTCGTATATTGCTGTTTTCGATATACGCTATACAATATACGTCATACGTATCCGCAGAACTTCAAAGCCCCGCGGAAGGAATTTCAGAACTCACCCAGAAGGCCAATATCTTAACCCCCGAAGAAGTTAAAGAGCTCGCCGGATACATCGATCGCCTGGGACAAGATAAAGAAAATATAAATTTACGTCAGGTACATTTGGATATGATCGAAAAGATAAGCCGCGATAAAACCCAGCTGGATTCCCTGATCCATGATCTGGAAAAATTGGCGGAGAGTAACTGGTCCAATGCCATCGGCCGGGTAGATCGAAACGCGCTTCGGGCATCGTGGGCGGCTTTTAAAAAATTTGAAAGTGGGTATAGTGAGCTTGTGGCGCAGAACGTCAGCGTGTCAGGGGTTACATTAACCCCGGATTTTTATATTGAGGCCATCAAAAGAACACTGCGGCTTTTAACCGGTGAGGGCGGGTATAACACGCTCTCGGATGTTTGGCAGGCGGCTGAAGCCGTGGCCGCGGGTCCTTACCCGGCTTGGAACGCAAAATATCTGGAACTAAAAGAAAAACTCAACCAAAACGCGGATTATTTCGGCCGTTATAAATACATGCCGAACTACGAAGAATTTGAGTTTACCGAAAATCTCCGCCAGACACAGTATCTGCTGCGCGCCTTGTCGGAACCGAACTCATCAAAATTCTAACTAAATGATTGCATAATTTTTGAATGTCATGTATAAAGGTGATGATATATAAATATATTAATATTATTAAAACTATTGAAACCGCAGGAGTTTATATGAAAAAGAATATTTCTCTAGTCGTTTTAATTTTAATGGTTTTTGGCTTTTCTTCTATATCTTTCGCCAGCGAAGCTGACCTTATTATCCCAGATCTATCGCAGGTCCAATTCCTAAACACAGACGGACGCACGCTTTTGTTAGGCGGGCTTCTGGTCTGTGTCTTCGGATTTGTTTTCGGGTTTGTGCAATTTTTGCAGATCAAAAAAATGGCTGTGCATAAATCCATGCATGATATTTCGGAGTTGATCTATGAAACCTGCAAAACCTACCTCATCACGCAGGGAAAATTTATCCTGATCCTGGAAGGATTGGTCGGCATTATCATCGTGGCGTATT
>MHFY01000140.1:81822-82619 GCA_001805375.1 Omnitrophica WOR_2 bacterium GWA2_47_8
TATGTATCCTGCTTTTTATCGATCCCAGTTACGCGGGACCGTGTTTTATCGGGTTTGCCATCGGCGAATCGTTGGGCGCATCTGTCCTGAGGATCGCCGGGGGGATCTTTACCAAGATCGCGGACATCGGGTCTGATCTGATGAAGATCGTTTTCAATATCAAAGAAGATGATGCCAGGAACCCCGGTGTCATTGCCGATTGTACCGGCGACAATGCCGGTGATTCCGTAGGGCCGACCGCGGATGGGTTTGAAACTTACGGTGTCACGGGTGTGGCCTTGATCTCGTTCATTCTTTTGGCTGTGCACGATCCGCTCATTCAGGTGCAGTTATTGGTTTGGATCTTTGTGATGCGCCTGGTCATGATCATTGCCAGCGCGGTTTCGTATTGGATCAATGATTTTAGCGCCAAGGCCCGTTACCAGGATGCGATAAAGATGAATTTTGAATCGCCTTTAACATCTTTGGTCATTATTACTTCGCTTGTATCGGTGGCGTTCACGTATCTTTCGTCTTATCTTTTGATCCCCAATTTAGGGGACGGCAGTTTTTGGTGGAAGCTCGCCACGATCATCACCTGCGGGACAGCCGCCGGCGCGATCATCCCGGAGCTGGTCAAGATCTTTATCTCCACGGAATCAAAGTATGTGGAAAACGTCCTTCAGTCATCCAGAGAAGGAGGAGCTTCGCTGAACATCCTCGCCGGCTTTACGACCGGAAATTTCAGCGCCTATTGGATGGGCCTGGCGATCTCGGTTTTAATGGGCTTAGCGTACGGTGTCAGTACTTTAGGCCTG
>MHFY01000140.1:82635-88179 GCA_001805375.1 Omnitrophica WOR_2 bacterium GWA2_47_8
CGAAACGATCCCTAATATCAAGCAGGACTTGAAAAATAATTTTGGGTTCACGCCGGATTTTGAGAAAGGCAAACATTTTCTAGAAGCCAATGACGGCGCGGGGAACACGTTTAAAGCCACCGCTAAACCGGTTTTGATCGGCACCGCGGTTGTGGGTGCCACGACCATGATCTTTTCTATTATTATGATCTTGACCGTAGGGTTGACCGATAATATCGATAAGCTTTCGATCCTTTATCCGCCGTTTTTGTTAGGGATGATCATGGGTGGGGCCACGATCTATTGGTTTACCGGCGCGTCCACCCACGCGGTCACGGCCGGGGCGTATCATGCGGTTAATTTTATTAAAAAGAATATAAAATTGGAAGGCGTCACCCGTGCCTCGACCGAAGACAGTAAAAAGGTGGTTGAGATCTGCACCAAATTCGCCCAAAAAGGGATGATCAACCTTTTCTTAACGGTATTTTTCAGCACGCTGGCCTTTGCCTGTTTGAACCCGTATTATTTTATCGGATACCTGATCTCCATTGCCTTGTTCGGTCTGTTCCAGGCGATCTTTATGGCCAACGCCGGCGGGGCCTGGGACAACGCGAAGAAGGTGGTCGAGGTTGACCTGAAGGAGAAAGGCACACCGTTACATGCGGCTACGGTCGTCGGTGACACCGTCGGAGATCCTTTCAAGGATACGTCCTCGGTCGCCATTAATCCGATCATTAAATTTACGACCTTGTTCGGGCTTCTGGCCATTGAAATTGCCATCGAGTTAAACACGAAATTGAATCTTATGTTAGCCGTTGTCTTTTTTGCCGTCGCGCTTTTCTTCGTGAATCGTTCGTTCCACGATATGCGCATCAAAAAGGAATAGAATGTTGAATAAAGTGATAGTCGTAAAAAAATGGTCCGCCATACTGTTTGGCGGGCTTTTTTTTATTCTTGCAGCCTCTCGAGTTTCCGCCTGTTCCTGTGCGGCTCAGACCCCGCAAATGTATGACGACGGCGCGGACATTATTTTTACCGGTGAGGTTAAATCCATCGGAAAGAGCTGGGACAAACAGGCCTATGAATTCAAGGTCCTGAAGGTCAAAAAGGGCTTGAAGAAAGATACCAAGACCATCACGGTTTACGCGCTTATCAACGGCGCCGAATGCGGCACCACCTTTGAAAAGGGACAGACCTACCAGATCTACGCCATCCTCAACGAAGACAAAAAGTATGAAACGAATCTTTGTATGGGGAATCAGGACGTTTTTGAAGAGGAAGAGTATTGATTTCAACGGAGGAAAGTTGCAACAACCCACCGAACATTATTTTCGATTATTATTTCCGCTCTTAATTATCATCTTCATCAGCTGTTCAGCGAACACAGCGAGCGCGGAGGAAGCAATGTCCGACGGCACGCATAAAACATATTACGATACGGGAGAAAAACAGTATGAATCGCATTACAAAGACGGAGAGCTGCAAGGCCTGACCACCGAGTATGAAAAGAACGGGACAGTCAAAGCCAAATATCAGTTTGAACATGATGTCTTGATCAGTAAGCAGGAAAAGGAACCCAAGCGGGATATGGGACGGATGACATTTCTTGTCAGGCCGTGGTTTTGGCTTGGCCTTTTAGCGTTGGGCGGCGGTTTCTGGTTTTTCTTTACAAAAGTAATATTGAAAAAGTATAGCTAGCGAATTTATTTTTATGGATATCCTTTTTATCTGCCTCATCGCCTTTGCCGCATCGCTGTTGACCCTTTACTCTGGTTTCGGGTTAGGCACCATTCTCATGCCGGTCATGGCGATATTTTTTCCGCTGGATATCGCCATTGCGTTGACCGCGGCCGTTCATTTTTTAAATAATTTATTTAAATTGGCGTTATTAGGGAAGAAGGCGCACTGGGACATTGTTTTAAAATTCGGCCTGCCCGCGTTTGTAAGCGCCTTTTTGGGGGCCAAGGCTTTGTTTTGGTTTGAGACCATTCCGCTGCTGTTCGCGTATCAATTGGGCAACCGCGTCTTTGAAGTGACCGTTTTAAAATTAAGTATCGCGATCTTGATCATTATCTTTGTGATCCTGGAATTGATCCCTAAATTCCAAAAACTTTCCTTTTCTCCTAGATTCGTATCTTTAGGCGGCCTGGTAACCGGCTTTTTGGGCGGGCTTTCCGGGCATCAGGGCGCGCTGAGAAGTGCTTTCTTGATCAAAGCGAACCTTACCAAAGAAAGTTTCATCGCAACCGGGGTCGTGATCGCCTGCCTAGTGGATCTTTCCCGGCTGTTTGTTTACAGCCAAAATGTATTCGCCCAGATCGCTGATCATAAACTTCTTGTTTTATCTGCCGCAGTTTCCGCCTTCGCAGGTGTTTTTCTAGGCGCCCGTTTGCTTCATAAGATAACAATGGCCGCTGTCCAGCGCATCGTCACCGCCTTGCTTTTGACCATCGCCATCTTGTTAGCGGCGGGGATGGTCTAGAAAATTCTTTGCATTCCATACAAATGAGTGGTATATTCTTCTGGTCTTCCTTAAATCCCCTTGAATATTAATTATTTAATGAGAGGGGATTTTCTATGCAAACCGCAGTCATTCCTGCCGAAGTGATCCAAAATAAAATTTTTATAATCCGCGGGCAAAAGGTGATGCTGGATCGTGACCTTGCTGAGCTGTATGGGGTTCCAACCAAAGCCTTAATTCAAGCCACAAAGCGTAATAAGCAGCGATTTCCAAAAGATTTTATGTTTCAATTGACCCAAATGGAGAAAATTGAGGTGGTCACAATTTGTGACCACCTCAAAGTCTTAAAATTTTCCTCCCGACGACCTTTCGCCTTTACCGAGCACGGCGCTTTAATGTTGGCCAATGTTCTAAAAAGTGAACGCGCCATTAAAGCGAGTATCTATATTATCCGTACATTTATAAAACTACGAGAATATGTGACGACATATAAAGTATTAGAACAAGCGTTGAAAGAACTGGAAGGTAGAGTTGATTACCACGATAAGCACATAAAAGCGATATTTGAAGCCATTCGAAAATTAATGGAGCCTGCGCCAGAAAAACCTAAACCCCGGATCGGATTTCATCCATGAGCGCATATCCTTCTTCTATCTGTTCCTGGCCTATCGACGACCGCCCGCGGGAAAAGCTCGCCAAATACGGTGAACACAAACTTTCTAATTCCGAATTGCTGGCCATTCTTTTACGCACCGGCGTCAAAGGCGAGAGTGCGGTGGATCTGGCTCGTAAATTATTGGTAAAATTCAAGACCTTCCGCAACATGAGCCACACTGATCCCAGCGATTGGGAAGAATTTAAAGGCTTGGGTCCCGCCAAGCTCGCCCAGATCAAGGCTGCGCTTGAGATCGGCCGCCGTTTTCGCGAGGAAGAAGTGAAAGAAGACCGCCTGCAGATCAGGTCCGCCAAAGATATTGTGGCCATCCTCATGCCGCGCATGCGCGATCTTAAGAGGGAAGTCTTCAAGGTCGTTTTTCTCAACAGCCAAAACCGCATCATCGCCATTGAAGATATGGCCGAAGGCACGGTCAATTTTGCCTCGCCGGTGATCAGGGAGATCCTGCAGCGCGCCTTACAGCATTTCGCCACATCGATCGTGTGTATCCACAACCATCCTTCGGGAAAAGCTGTCCCCAGCAATGAAGACCGCGTCTTCACCCGACGTCTCGTCGACGCCGGCACCGCCCTCGGCGTGAAAATACTGGACCACGTGATCATCGGGGATGAAGAATTCCATAGTTTTGCAGATAGGGGGGAGATATAATAAAGTCCAAAGTAAAAAAATAAAAATATTCAGTGGTCTATTTTTCAAATGAAAATCAAATATATTATTTTGTTGATCGGCGCTGTATTGGCCGGCATGGCCGGGTTTGCGGCGTGGGCCGTTATGACGACCAGGGGCAGTGAATTTTTTGTCAGGCAATTGCTCAACGCTGCCGTTAAAGGGGAAAGGGTCAAATTCGATACAAGTCAAGGCAGTCTCGCCGACGGCATAGCGTTCCAGAATCTTGAGATCAGCCAATTAAAGGGATTACCCCAGGGAAGCATCGTAAAGGTCCAATCCATTTATTTTAACAGCCCTCTTTGGGGCTTTCCCCGTGGGTTAACGGTCCGCGTCGATAATGCCAGGTTTTTCCTGCCGGAGAGCGACCCGATCGTTTTGTTCGGGACCTGGGAGAAGGGGCAATTGGACGGTAATTTATTTACCCCCCGCCTTTCAGTGGCGGATTTCAGGCAGTATTTCCCGCAGCTTCGCAAACTGCCCAACTTTAGAGATCAGTTTCAAGACGTGGACATTCATGTGATCGGCCCGCCGGAATCCCTGCAATTAAAAGGCAAAGCCCTGTTAGCCGGTTTTTCATACAAGAATTTGACGCTTTCCAATTGCCCGCTGACGATGGACCTTAAGGTGGACGGTTCTGCCACGGACACCGTAGACAAAATCAAGCTGTTAGGAGCCATCGAAACCAGGTCCGGACAATTGCAGATAGAGCAGGTCACGATCGATATGGCGCGCAGTATTCTGCGATTTAACGGCCCGGTCAATCAGCCTCAGTTCAATCTATCCGCCACCAGCACCGTTGATAAAGTCAAGATCCATATCCGTTTGACCGGGACCATTGCCAAGCCGGACCTTGTTTTGAACTCCTATCCGCCGTATGCACAGGAACAATTACTGGTCATGCTGGCGACCGGGAAGAAATGGGACAGTATCAGTGATTCCTTGGATAAAGGAAAACTTTCGCCGGAATTATCAAAAGATTTTATCGATTATGTGCTGTTTGGCGGTAAGGCCTCAGCCATTGCCAAAAAGATAGGTTTAAAAGAGCTGAACGTAACCTATGATGAGCAAAGGCAGGGGATTTATGGAAAGCAGGGGATCACGGATCGGTTTGACGTGGGGTATGGCGTTGAGAAACAAACAGGGGCGACAACGCCCCTCTTGAACCAAACGATCAGTGGCGAGTATAGGGTGACGGACAAAGTCAGCGTGGGGGCGGAAAGGGAATTAAAGAGTCCGCTGGATCAGCAAACATCCGGCAGCGAGGTCATCGCCCCGGTTCCCAATGATAAGATTTTTCTGAAATATAAAAAGGAGTTTTAGGTTCAAAGGGCCAATCGCTTAACAGTTTTGACATGTAAAATATTGACAAAATTAAACTCCTAGAGTATCGTTACATATTATGCAAAAGAAAAAAGTTTTCCCAGGCATGATCCTCGTCATCGGTAATAAAAATTATTCCTCCTGGTCGTTACGGCCGTGGATCCTTTTAAAGCATCTAGCCATCCCTTTCAAAGAAGTCGTCATCCCGCTGTATGAAGGGGATTACAAAAATAAGATTCTTCGATATTCTCCCAGTGGAAAAGTCCCTGTCCTGATCCACAATAAGATGAATGTGTGGGAATCGATCGCGATCTACGAATATGTAGCGGATCTTTTTCCTAAGAAAAATATCTGGCCGCAAAATTTAGGCGACCGCGCTTTAGCCCGCGCCGTCTGCCAGGAAATGCACGCCGGGTTTACCAATTTACGCAAGGCCATG
>MHFY01000140.1:88193-92515 GCA_001805375.1 Omnitrophica WOR_2 bacterium GWA2_47_8
ACCGTTTCTTTTCGGACATTTTAGCGCCGCCGATGCGATGTACCTGCCGGTTGTCACGCGATTCCGGACCTACGGTGTTTCTCTGCCGGTTGAGGCCGCCGCCTACGCTAAAGTGATGCTCAGCCTCCCCGCGTTTAAAGAATGGGAATCGGCCGGCGTCAAAGAACCCTGGGTCATCAAACAATCCGAGATCTATAATCCGCAGCCGGTTTAGGGAAATCGGCAGTTCTGACACTAATTTTTCCTAATTTTTTCTTCCAAATTCCGAATTTCCGCATTGCGTGGTACAATAATGCGAAAAGAGGATGCAATGATCATCACAAGTCCGGGTTTTACGCACAATGCAATGATTCCGTCCCGATACACCTGTCAGGGCGAGGATATTAATCCTCCCTTACAGATATCGGATCTCCCTCTAGGGGCCAAATCTTTGGTCTTGATCAATGATGACCCGGATGCCCCAGGCATGACTTGGGACCATTGGGTCGTTTATAACATAGCTCCAACAGAGAAGATTGAGGAGGATTCTGTTCCGGGCCTACAGGGAAAAAACAGCTGGGGGCGCAATGATTACGGCGGGCCGTGCCCACCCAGCGGGACCCACCGTTATTTCTTTAAGCTCTACGCCTTGGATATCCGTTTGGAACTTAAGGAAGGTGTGCGCAAAAAGCAAGTGGAAGATGCCATGAAAGGGCATATCCTCAGTGAGGCGATATTGATCGGCCTTTACAAGAAAACAAAAACGGCTGGGGAATGATTTGGAAATAACACCTGAAGATAAGAGAATATGCGTTAAAGGGCTTCTTATCAAATGTCCGTATGGGCGCGGCAATGAGGTCTTCAATTGTCCGCTCAGGGAATTGCGAAAATTGCCTTTTCGGGAGTCGATGCTGTGGGTCAATGGATTGTCGGATACAGAGATCGATAAGATCTTTACTCATCATCTGGAGTGCAGTCAAGCCCGTGCCAGCACCCGATCTTGAAAGTATGAAAATCACCGACACGTGATTTGCGAGCGTGTTTCTCCGTCAATTATACCAATCGAGAATAAGTTAAGGAATGCTAATACATATGCTCATGAAGGGGATAATATGAAAGAAAATTTAAAGCAGCAGTTGGAAAATCTCAAGAAAGAGATCGAGAGCATCGATGAACAGGACCAGGAGGCCAGGGCCAAGCTTTTGGACTTGGCTGAAACGATCGAGCACAAATTGGCTGATCTGAAAGACAGGACTGAGCGCAAAGCGGTTTTGTCGCGCCTGGAAGATGATGTGTTCGCGTTCGAGCTGAAGCATCCCCGCATCAGTGCCGTGCTGGAACAGATCATTGATATCCTGAAGAATATGGGGGTGTGATCCCATGAATATCGACAGTTTGATAAAAATATTGCAGGCCTCGATCGCGCCGGTGGTCTTGATCTCCGGCGTGGGGTTGTTGCTTTTGAGCATGACAAACCGTCTCGGCCGGTCTATCGACCGTATCCGCCAGTTATGCAATGTTTATGACACTGCCGCTCACGACGTGTCGGTGCTGTTGAAACAGCAGATCGATATCCTCTACCAGCGCTGCGAGATGCTGCGGATCGCCATTGCGTTATCCACGGCCAGCATCGGATGCGTCAGCGTGATCATCCTGGCATTGTTTTCGATGTATGTTTTTGATGTCAACCTGGTCGGTTTCGTGGAGCTTATTTTTGCCATCGGGCTTATCTCCCTGATCTTATCCTTGGTCTTTTTCCTTCGGGACGTCCGGTACGCCTTAAGTTCGCTTAGGATCGAGATCGACAACACGTATGAAAATAAAAAAAGTTAATGGACCTGAGGAAGATGCTTAGAAAGAACGATGTTTGATCCGCAAAAGATCCGTCCGCTCCTAGACCTGGGATCTCGCAGGGCGTTCCCGTCAGCTCTTCCATTGTCATTGTTGGACGCTATTTTCATTTAATATGGGTATCAATGATAATCAGATTTTTGTGAGCGCGCACCGTGCCGGCAAAGGGATCAGGATGGTGTTGATCAATATTCTTTTGAACCTATTCTTGGCGGCGGTAAAGATCGTGGCCGGGTTTTTGGGCAGTAGTTACGCCTTGATCACCGATGGGATAGAGTCGCTGATGGATATTTTTTCCTCAACGGTCGTGTGGGGTGGGTTAAAGATCGGGGCTCGTCCGCCGGATAAGAACCATCCCTTCGGCCATGGCAGGGCCGAGCCCCTGGCCGCCATGATCGTTTCGATCGTTTTGATCGCTGTCGCTATCGGCATCGCCATTCAAAGTGTCAGAGAGGTCCTGATCCCGCATCATACCCCGGCGCTGTTCACCCTGTTCGTGTTGGTGGGGGTTATTTTAGTGAAAGAATTGATGTACCGGTTCTTATTGAAGACCGGAGAAGATATCGACAGCAATGCGCTTAAGGCCGATGCCTGGCACAGCCGTTCGGATGCCTTGACGTCCTTGGCCGCGTTCATCGGGATCTCGGTTTCTCTGATCGGGGGCAAAGGCTATGAAAGCGCCGATGATTGGGCCGCGCTTTTTGCAAGCGGCGTGATCTTTTTTAACGGGTCCAGGATCCTGCGATCGGCTGTCGCCGAGGTCATGGATACGGCGGTGTCTTTTGATTTTGAGAACAAGGTAAAGGACATATCGAGGAACGTGCCCGGAGTCATCGATATCGAGAAATGCCGGATAAGAAAAAGCGGATTTGATTTTTTTATTGAGATACATGTTATTGTTGACGGGAAGATATCGGTAGCGGATGGCCACCGCATCGGGCATGAGGAGAAACAGACTTTATTCGATGCAAATCTGAGTATTATTGATGTGATCACTCACGTTGAGCCCGCCGGCTGATGTGAGTTATCGGGGAAGAGCTGGAGGCATTCGTGCGGCCTCAAAACATAATGCCTAAAACCAATCCATATCAAGCTGTCCCTCAGGGGCCTCCTGCGGCCGCCCTCAAAAGTCCTCCGACGGTAGCGGTGATCTTTCTGCATCCGATGTGCAATATGACTTGCACATTCTGCATCACGGAAGATCATTTTGACGTGATGAGCGAGGATCAGGCACGGGACCTTCTTAAAGTCCTCAAAAAAGAAAATTTTAAAAGTGTTGTTTTCGGCGGCGGGGAACCGTTCGCCTGGCCCGGGGATCTGGTGCGCCTGACCCAAGACGCAAAGCGCATGGGATTTTTGGTCCAGGTCGGCACCAATGCCATTGCCCTGCCGAAGGGCTTTGAATCGATCGCCAGCATTGACCGCTATGTCCTGCCCCTGGAATCCTTGGATAGCGCCGTCCACAACAGGATGCGTTTTCATAAGGACAAACATCACCAGCTGATCATGGAAAGCTTAAAGAGGCTGCGCGGTGCTCGAAAGAGCGTGACCCTTTCAACGATCATCACAAAGGTCAATAAAGATGGGCTCAAAGATCTTGCCTTATTTCTAAAGAAATTTAACCAGCCGCACCCGTTCATTCATGCCTGGCATTTGTACGAATTTCTTCCTCAGGGACGAGGCGGACGGGTCAACGCCTTGGCATTGGCGATCCCGGATAAGGAATATATGGCGGTTTGCGGCGCGGTGAAGGCTATGGGCATGCCTTTCCCGGTTTATCTCAGGAAAGATATGTACCGTTCAAAGACCGTGGATTTTTTTTGGTATCAGCGCGGCCAGCTGCAGAGGGCCGGTATGAACGAGCAAGGGAAGGTGCGCGATCATTACGATTGTTCTTGTTTATAAGTAATTCCGGCAGCCGCGCCGGGACGAGAAATCAGCAAAAAGGACGTTGCCTCGGCAGCGTCCTTTATTTTTTCCGCAGAAACGCTTGGAGTGCCGGGCTGGCAAAAATCTAAGTTGCAACCGTCTTTAATGAATGAGGTGGACAGGGATTTTATGTTTTGTTAATATAACTAAATCATTTTCCTTTCTAACTACACTAGATATCTCTAGGGCTTCTATAAAGAATAGGTGGTTCATATGAAACGAAAGCAAGTTACCATTGATGGGAATGAGGCCGCGGCTTATGTAGCATACCGGCTCAGTGAGGTTATCGCCATTTATCCGATCACGCCGTCTTCAACGATGGCCGAACTCGCGGATGAATGGATGGCCCTGGGGACCAAGAATATTTTCGGTTCGGTCCCTTTTGTCCAGGAGATGCAGAGCGAAGCAGGCGTTGCCGGCGCTGTACACGGGGCGCTACAGACCGGGGCCTTGACCACGACCTTTACGGCATCGCAGGGTCTGCTTTTGATGCTTCCCAATATGTATAAGATCGCGGGTGAATTGACTTCGGTTGTTTTTCATATTGCGGCGCGGTCGATCGC
>MHFY01000140.1:92548-95205 GCA_001805375.1 Omnitrophica WOR_2 bacterium GWA2_47_8
TTTTGACGGTTTCCGCACCTCCCACGAGATCTCCAAGATCGAACAGCTTACACTCGAAGATATTGCCGGATTTATTGACCATGATCTGATCGAAGCGCATCGCCAAAGGGGTTTGTCGCCGGAGCGCCCCATGATCCGAGGGACCGCGCAGAACCCGGATGTGTATTTTCAGGCCCGTGAATCAGTGAACCCGTATTATTTGGCCTGCCCGGGTATTGTGCAGAAGTATATGGATAAATTTTTTCAATTGACCGGACGGCAGTATAAATTGTTCGATTACTACGGTGCTCCCGATGCGGAACGGGTCATCGTCATCATGGGATCCGGCGCTGAAACGTGCCAGGATACGGTATCAAAACTTACGCAGGAAGACGAAAAGGTCGGGGTGGTGAAAGTGCGGCTGTACCGTCCTTTCTCCATGGAGCATTTTATCAATGCCCTCCCGAAAACCGTCAAGGTGATCGCGGTCCTGGACCGGACCAAAGAACCGGGCAGTGCCGGTGAGCCTCTGTATTTGGATGTCGTGAACGCCGTTTATGAAAAGGCGCGCGGGATGGGGATCAAAGAATTGCCGCAGATCATCGGCGGGCGGTACGGCCTGTCGTCCAAGGAATTTACGCCGGCGATGGTCAAGGGGATCTTTGAAGAGATGGCCAACCCCCAGCCTAAAAATCATTTTACCATCGGGATCAATGATGACCTGACCCACACGAGCCTGCCTTATGATGAAAACTATACGATCGAAAGCCCCTTCGGGGTCCGTGCCATTTTTCACGGGCTCGGTTCTGACGGAACGGTGAGCGCGAACAAAAGCTCGATCAAGATCATAGGCGAGAATACGTCCAATTACGCGCAGGGGTATTTTGTTTACGATTCCAAGAAATCAGGCTCCGTCACCACATCGCATCTGCGTTTCGGGCCAAAACCGATCCATTCCAGCTATCTGATCAGCCATGCCAATTTTGTCGCGTGCCATTCCTTCGGGTTCCTGGAACGGTTCGATATCCTGAATGAATTGGTCGAAGGCGGGGTTTTCCTTTTAAATACCCCGTATGAATATTCGAAGACGTGGGACATGCTGCCGCGCGATGTTCAGCAGCAGATCATTGACAAAAAGATCCAGTTTTATGTGATCGACGGGTATGCCGTGGCCCGTGAAGTCGGCATGAGCAACAAAATAAATACGATCATGCAGACGTGCTTTTTCGCGATCTCGGGGGTTTTGGAAGAAAAAGAAGCGATCGAGGCCATCAAGACCTCAATTAAAAAGACCTACAGCAGCAAGGGCGAAGAAGTCGTTAAAATGAATTTTAATGCCGTTGATAAGGCCCTCGAGCATCTGCATAAGATCAAGGTGCCTGCCAAGGCCACCAGCAAGATCGAAAAACTGCGCGCCGTTGACGAGCGATCACCGCAATTTGTCCAGGAGGTGACCGCCAAAATGATCACCCGCTGCGGCGACCAGCTGCCGGTGAGCGCTCTTCCTCAGGACGGGACCTATCCCGTCGGGACATCGCGCTGGGAAAAACGGGATATCGCGCTGGAGATCCCGCAGTGGGACGCGGATATCTGTATCCAATGCGGCAAATGCATCGCGGCCTGCCCGCACGCGGTCATCCGGACGAAGATTTATTCTTCCGATGTTCTGAAAAAGAAACCGGCGACTTTTAAATCCACGCAGGCGAAGGACAAAGAGGTGGAAGGCCTGGAATTTACCATCCAGGTTTCGCCGCAGGATTGCACGGGGTGCGGCATTTGTGTCGATGTCTGTCCGGTAAAAAATAAATCTGAAATCTGAAACACGTTTAAAAGCGATCAATATGGTTTCGGCGCTGCCCATCAAAAAAGATGAGATCGAGAATTGGGAATTTTTTACCGAGATCCCCGAGATAGACCGCGGCCGTGTCAAGCATTCGACGATACGCGGCGTGCAGAGCTTAGAGCCGCTTTTTGAATTTTCCGGCGCGTGTGCCGGGTGCGGGGAAACCCCGTACATTAAGATATTGACCCAGCTTTTTGGCGACCGGATGATGGTCGCCAACGCTACGGGGTGCTCTTCGATATACGGGGGCAATTTGCCGACGACACCGTGGACGAAGAACAAGGATGGGCGGGGGCCTGCCTGGTCGAATTCTTTGTTCGAAGACAACGCGGAGTTCGGCCTGGGTTTCCGTTTGTCTGTTGATAAGCAGGCGGAATTTGCCCGCGAATTGGTGAAAGAATTGGAATCTACGATCGGCGGTGAACTTGCCAATCAATTGCTGACAGCCAAGCAGATAGATGAAGCGGACATTTATGAACAGCGCGGCCGTGTCGAGGCCTTGAAGAAGAAATTGCAGCGGTCCGATTCTCCCCGCGCCCGGCAGCTTTTGGGCGTGGCGGATATGCTGGTCAAGAAAAGTATCTGGATCATCGGCGGGGACGGTTGGGCGTATGATATCGGTTTCGGCGGGCTGGACCATGTGATGGCCACCAACCGCGACGTGAATATTTTGGTCCTGGACACCGAGGTTTATTCAAACACCGGCGGCCAGGCCTCCAAGTCGACTTCGCGGGCCGCGGTGGCAAAATTTGCGGCGTCCGGGAAGACGACCGCCAAAAAAGATCTCGCCCGGATGGCGATGATGTATGAGCATGTCTATGTGGCCGGCGTTGCT
>MHFY01000141.1:0-1027 GCA_001805375.1 Omnitrophica WOR_2 bacterium GWA2_47_8
GCGGGGATAACAGTTTTACAAAATTTGCATTGATTTTTGCTGACCAGATTATATTCGCCTAACTCATACCAATCGCGCTCAATAAGAAGTTTTTTGCAATTGGGGCAATACGTGCTGGCGCCTTTTGCGTCATGAACGTTGCCGGTATAAACATAATGCAATCCCTTCGATAGCGCGATCTCCCGCGCCCTGGTCAACGTCGCCGCCGGTGTGGCCGGATGGCCCATCATTTTGAAATCCGGATGAAAGGCCGTAAAATGCAACGGCACATCCAAACCTAAATTCTGCGCGATCCATTCGGTCATTTCATGAAATTCCTTGTCGCTGTCATTTTCGCCGGGGATAACCAGGTTTGTGACCTCAAACCAGACCTTGGTTTCTTTTTTTAAATACCGCAGGGTATCCAAAACCGGCTTCAGGGCGGATAAAGTTATTTTTTTATAAAAATCTTCCGTAAAAGCCTTGAGATCCACATTGGCCGCATCCATGTGCTTATAGAATTCCGGACGCGCCTCATCCGTGATGTAACCAGCGGTTTTCGCAACAGGGTGAATACCCAATTCCCGGCAGGTATCAGCGACATCCATCGCATACTCAGCAAAGATGACCGGATCATTATAAGTAAAGGCCACCGAACGGCAGCCGTATTTCAAGGCTGTCTTCGCAATGGCTTTCGGTGAAGCATAATCATTAAGCCGGTCGAATTCCTTGGACTTGCTGATGTCCCAATTTTGACAGAATTTACAGCCCAAATTACAGCCGGCGGTGCCGAAAGAAAGTATGCTCGTCCCCGGATAAAAATGGTTCAGGGGTTTTTTTTCAACCGGATCGATACAAAAGCCGCTGCTACGGCCGTAGGTGGTTAAGATCATTTTGCCACCCACATTCTGCCGCACAAAACAAAACCCCCGCTGCCCTTCAGCCAATGTGCAATTGCGCGGGCAAAGGTTGCACAAGATCCGCCCCCCCTCGATCTTCTGCCAAAAACGGCCTTCATAATTTGTCGTTTGGGTAACCATATTTTTAG
>MHFY01000141.1:1045-7965 GCA_001805375.1 Omnitrophica WOR_2 bacterium GWA2_47_8
AACCGAATTTTAAAACCCCTCGATTTGAGCAGTGCCGGGAAGAAAATAACAAGCTGACCGCTGTTATCCGCCCGACTCAAATACAGGATGATTTTAAAGATACCGCACGGGCGGATGTCGAATGGCAGGTCGAGCAGCTCGCCAAATCGCTCGGTATTTACCTCGAATTCGACCGCGCCAAGACCGGCGAAGAAAAAGACTGGATGTACATGATCCGGATCAGCATCTTCGGCGGCGGGCCCATTACCCGAAAACAATGGCAGATCGTTGACGACATTTCAAATAAATTTACCAAGGATACCGATGGCCACCCTTCCATTCGCTTTACCACTCGCCAAAACATCCAATTCCACTGGATCAAAAAATCCCAGGTCATGGAAGTTGTCCGCCGCATGGCCGAATCCGGATGGAATTCCCTAAACGGCTGCGGGGACAATATGCGAAATGTCATGGGCTGCCCCTGCTCACGATTTTCCGACATTTATAACGCCCATAAGTGGGCGCATTGGGCCGGCGAATATTTTCAGCTTCCGGTTGAGCCGTTCATTAAAGTATTTGCCATTGACCCGAAGTACATTCGAAAGCCCAAAGAATCGTTTGAATACGGGCCGCAGCTTTTGAACCGTAAATTCAAGATCGCTTTTTCCGCCGTGCACAAAGATCCCGCGACCGGAAAGCTTGTGCCGGACAACTGTGTTGAGTTGCGCACCAACGACATGTCCGTGGCACCCATCATTGAGAACGGCAAGGTCACAAAATTCCAGATATATATCGGCGGCGGGCAAGGCGAACGCAACGGCAAACCGACCATGGCGGTGTTAGGCCTTCCTCTTTGCCGCTGCAGTGAAGATCAATTAAAGGCCGTGTTAGACGCCGTCGTGAAAATGCACATGGAATGGGGCGACCGGCAGAACCGGATTTGGGCCCGTTTAAAATATGTCGTCAAGAAACTGGGCATTGACTGGTACCGCGACCAGGTCAGCTCTGTCATCGGATTTCCTTTAGAAAAACCGGATCTGACCCACGATTACGGTGCCCGGCAAATGCACTACGGCTGGGCCATGCAGCCAACGAATGGTTTATTAAGTTACGGCGCCTTTATTGAGAACGGCCGCGTGACTGATCAGAGCCCTAATGGAAAATTAAAATCCATGATCCGGGCGATCATGGACAAATATCCGGTCGAACTGATGATCACGCCCAATCAGGATGCCCTGTTCCAAAACATACCGGTGAACGCGAAAAAAGATTTTGAGGCGGATTTGGCAAAATTCGGCTTTGGTAAACGGAACGGAAAAGATTATTCTACCCTGCGATTATTATCCGGCGCCTGTGTGGGCCGTGATACGTGCCGCTTAACGTATACGGATTCTGAAAAATTTGAACCGTATCTCATCGATGAACTGGAAGCTTTAGGCTGGGGCGATCTGCATGAATCGATCGGCATTACGGGCTGCGAGCGTCAATGTTTTCGGCCAGCCACCAAGGCCATTGGATTAGTGGGCAGCGGGTTTGACCGGTATCAATTAAAACTTTTCGGCAGTGAAGACGCCCGCCATCAAGGCCTGCCTTTGATTTCTTCCGATGGGGAAAGCATGTACTTACGTTGGATCCCCCGTGACCGAATGGCCAAAGTCCTCGATGTTCTATTTAAATTTCACAAAGCGAACGCGAAACCCAAAGAAGACTTGGGCGCGTATCACCGACGTATCGGGCCGGATGCGATCATCGCGCATTTAAAAAGTGATCCTGCAACTGCAGATTTAATGGATAAGGCTCAACCCACCGACTGCGTGATCGAGTAAACAGCTACAAAACTGACAACATATCTTTCACTTGAGTAAATTTCTCTCTCGGCTTCCCGGCCTTCTGGCCGTTCGCGATCTCAGCCGCATCAATTTTTTTCCAATCCTCGAATGTGACGATCCTAACACCTTTGCCTTTCAAAAATGCGGATACGGCTTGACTGTCCGGTTTTTCACAAGGTTTCAGGTTTGCCGCATCAGCGATCATATTTTGCACCGTTTCCACGCTGTCGGGCTTGTTCGTTCCGATGACGCCGGATGGCCCGCGTTTGATCCAGCCTGAAGCGTACAACCCGGGAACAATTTGACCGTTATTTGTAATGCGTCCGGCTTGATTGGGAAAAGTCCCCCGTTTTTCTTCAAAAGGAACGCCGGGGATCGGGACACCGCGATACCCCACACTTCGAAAAAGAAGCCCGCACTTTATTTCTTCCAATTGCCCGGTGCCTTCGGCCTTCTGCTTGCCGGCGGCGCCGCTTAATTTATTTTTTTCTAAAACGACCCGCTCAAGATGACTGTTCCCTTTTAATTCTTTCGGACTTTTGAAGAAGTGAACAAGAAACTTTTTGCCCTTCTGCGCGGCCGACCCGGCCGCGTACGTCTTTAAGATCTCAAAATTCTTCTTCTTGGCCGCGTAATTGGGGTCGTTGATCTCAGCTTCGCTTTCTGGGTTTAAATTTAAATCTTTGGGATCAACGATCGGGTCACAGTGGGTTAACTCTCCAAACTCTTTGATCTCCGGCGGGGTAAAGGCTGCCTGCGCCGGACCACGGCGGCCGATCAGATGCACTTCCTTAATTTTACTCTGCGCCAAAACATCCAAGGCATGCGCCGCAATGTCGGTATTCTTTAATTCATCCGCAGTCTTGGACAAGATCCGGCTGACATCCATGGCCACGTTCCCCTGCCCGACCACCACCGCCACTTCATGCGAAAGATCAAATTTCCGGTCGCGGTAATCGGGGTGTCCGTTGTACCAGGCCACAAATTCCGTTGCCGTGTAACTGCCGGCCAGATCCTCACCGGGCACACCTAATTTATTATCCGTCTGCGCGCCGCAGGTAAAAAGGATGGCGTCGTAATATTTCTGCAATTCAGGGACACCTATGTCGCCTCCTATTTTCACGTTCCCAAAAAACAAAAAATCCGGATGCGCAGCGATCTTCTCAAATATTTTAATAACATTTTTTATTTTCGGATGGTCAGGGGCGACACCGTAACGCACGAGGCCGAACGGCGCGGGCAGGCGGTCATACATATCGACTTTGGAGCTGATCTTTCCGGACAACAATTCCTCAGCGGCATAAAAACCGCTGGGCCCGCTTCCGACAATCGCCACACGTAAAGGTCTCTGGACTGTTCCGAGGTTGGAGGGCATTCGCTTTTGAATTTCCTTACTTATACTTGTTAACCAACCGATCGAACTGGTCGATCGGGATCGCTGTGCAGGTCGTAAATGCGATGCCGGTCGATTTCGTCAAGGCGATCGAGGCTAATGTCGCCTGCGCCGCCGTCGGAAGATTTACGATAAAAACCAGGTCATTTTCACCTAACAACGCATAAACGGATTTCACACGCCCCCCTAGTTTTTGAATGGTGCTAATGGCCTTGCGGGTGCGGTCGGCACTGATCTTCTTCAAAGCGTCAGTTGAATACTTACCAAAAAGAAAAAAAGTTTCCATAACGGGCTCCTCTCTTAAAAGGATTGATCGTATTTAGTGTACTATAAACCTCTGCCCCCGGTCTTGTCAACAAGGCATCTTTTCTTTTGCTTCCGGCACAAAATAACATACGCGATGCCGGCCACGCACAGGCCGATAACAAAACTGACCACACAAAATCCGATTAAAACTGGAACGATCAGATCAAACGTTTCTCTCTCGAAAATCTTTTTGAAATGAAAATCCTGACGGAAATTGCCCCAGCTTTGTTGCAGCTGCTCTTGATTTTTCCCGGTTAAAAAAGCCCCCACCTTCACGGCGAGCGCCAAAGTAACGAAACTTAACCATGTATTCGTCGCGAAACTTCCGACAAGCGCGGCCGCGCGATTGACCCGAAAGATATATGCCGTCACAACGGAGGCGATCGGCCCCATCCCCGGAAAATTTCCCAAAAAAACACCCAATCCCAAGCCTAATGCTTTTCGCGAAGGCGCGTCGTCAATTTCAACGAGCTGATGATAGACCGCCCTGAACCACTGCTTTATTTTTTCACTCATTCTTTAGATCTTTTTTCATCCCAAAAATATTTTTTTGTTTCCGTCACCACCACGCCATTTAAAACGATCAACGAGATCAAATTCGGCACAGCCATTAGGCCGTTGGCGACATCCGCAAAAGACCAAACCATCGGTAAAGAAACAACCGACCCGACCATGACCGCAACGACCCATAACCCGCGATAAACTTTAATGGCTCCCTCACCCCATAAATATTCGGCTGCTTTTTCACCGTAGTAAGACCAGCCAAGGATCGTCGAAAAAACAAACGTAGCCAGCCCCACGGTCAAAATAAGAGGGCCGACCACCGGAATATCGGAAAAGGCCTTTTGGGTCAAGGCCGCGCCGTTGAGGCCATTCACCCATTCCCCGGAATTGACCAACACCAAACCCGTCATCAAACACACCACAACCGTGTCCCAAAACGTGCCTGTGGAAGAAACTAAGGCTTGCCGGACAGGATTTTTTGTCTGGGCCGCGGCAGCAACGATAGGCGCGCTTCCTAATCCTGATTCATTGGAAAAAAGCCCCCGTGCCACACCATAGCGGATCGCCTCCTTCATCCCTGCGCCTAAAAATCCACCGATCATTGCGTGTCCGGTAAAGGCGGTTTGAATGATCAACTTAATAGTTCCAGGAAGGGTTTTAAAATTGATGATCAAAAGGATCAAACACCCCAAGACATAAAAGATCGCCATAAAGGGCACTAACTTTTCACAGAAATTCGCAATAGATTTTATACCGCCTAAGATAACGACTGCGGTGATTGTGGTAATAACGATCCCGGTTATCCAGGGAGAAAGGTTGTAGGTCTCTTTCATTAATGATGAAATGGAATTCGCCTGCACCATGTTGCCGATCCCAAAGGCAGCGACAGCGGTTAAAAAGGCGAATACCACCGCCAACCATTTGCAGTTCATCCCCCGTTCCAAAACATACATGGGCCCGCCGGCCATTTGCCCCTGTTTATTCGTGATCCGGTATTTAACGGAAAGCAGCGCCTCGGAATACTTGGTGGCGATGCCGAAAACACCGGTTAGCCACATCCATAAAACAGCTCCCGGCCCACCGGCCGAGATCGCTGTCGCCACACCGACAATATTCCCTGTACCGATCGTTGCGGCTAAGGCCGTCGTTAAGGCCCCGAACTGGCTGACATCACCTTCGCCTTCCTTGTCCCGCCCTAACGAGATCTTAATGGCTTGCACAAGATACTTTTGAATAAACCCCGAACGGAAGGTCAAAAAAATGTGAGTTCCGCATAATAAAATAAGCAGCGGCGGCCCCCAAACAAAATTATTGATCTCTCCCAACAACTTTTCTAAGGTTTCCATGCGAACTCCTTGGTTTGGGTTTTGTTTAGCAGCCAGTAGACACACTTAACTTCAACATTCTCTGTAATTTTGATCTCTGTCTCCGATGTAAGCGAAATAAGGCCATGCCAAATACCCTTTCTCAAAATGATCGGTTTATCCAACCGAAAACACTTTACTTTCTTAAAATCTCGATTAAGAGAAACAAAAATAAGGCTTTTACCTTTAACAGGTTCAAAGCTTTCGTAGGTGTGGGGGTGTTTCTCCAAGCGGCGGAGGGTTTTATCGCGCAGGACAAGATACGCGATACGCCAGCCGAAACGGTCAGGCTCTTTTAAAACGATCCTCCAGAGATTGCGCTTTTTTCCTTTACGGTTTTTGCCGGGATATTCGATGAGCCTGCCGTAGGGACGGAAGGTTTGGGCGGTTAAGGGGTTCATCTTCATAACTTTTAGTATTCTACTGAACCGTACCCGCATAGACAAGGAAAAGAAACAAAAAAAGGGGCGGCGGGCAAATTTGACCGCCGCCCCTTTACCTTAAAAAATCTAAATTTTACTTTTTGGAAACTTTATAAAGACGGTTCCGTGTCCCTGCGGTATAGGCCTTGGCTTTTCGGGTCCTGGGCTTGGCCTTGTCGCTCACAAATTTAACACCCATCAAATAATACGCCGCGCCTTTTTTTCGTTCTGCCCGGACAACCTTAGCCAAACCATTATAAATATCCAAAACCCCGGACATAATGACCTTAAGCTCTATACAATCGCCGATGGCATAGGCTGCATCCGACAAAAAGGACAACCCTAAGACACTCATGTCCTGGGTTGTTGATAAATGCCAATCCTTTTCCGGCTTACGGTGTTTGCTTTCTACTAAACGGTATTGGATGCTTAAGATCCGCTTCGCTCTTACCGCTTGCCGTCTGTCTTCAGCCACTCGATTAACCATTACTATTCCTCATTTTTATACGGTGACCAGGCTAAATTAAAAGTCTCCGCAACTTCCTTAATCACCAACTCGCCTCGCACCATATTCAAAGCTGTCTTTATTTCCAGATACTTATGAACGGCCTTCTCAAAGCCGTTCTCTGCTACCATAAGGATATATGGCAAAGTCGCATTCGTCAAGGCATATGTGCTGGTTCTTGCAACAGCCCCCGGCATGTTGGTCACACAGTAATGGACCACCCCATCCACCACATAGGTTGGATTCTCATGCGTGGTAGGGTGGCTGGTTTCAAATGATCCCCCCTGATCGATCGCCACATCTACAACAACGGCACCAGGTTTCATCTGAGCGACAGTTTTTCGATCGACCAGGCACGGCGACTTTGCCCCTCGCCGTAATACACTGCTTATCACAAGGTCTGCCTTCAAGACAGAATCCCGTATCGTATGCGCGTTACTCATAACAGTATGGACATTGGGCGGCATAATCTCATCTAAAAAGCGCAATCTGTTTAAATTCGTATCCAAAACCGTAACACGGGCACCTAACCCAGCCGCCATCTTACAGGCATTTGATCCAACCACTCCCGCCCCTAAGATCACCACCTCGGCCGGAGCTACTCCCGGGACACCCCCC
>MHFY01000141.1:7998-15536 GCA_001805375.1 Omnitrophica WOR_2 bacterium GWA2_47_8
AAATATTTTGCCCCTTCATGCACTGCCATACGGCCCGCCACCTCACTCATGGGCGTTAAACAGGGCAACTCCCCATCCTCATTCTGCAAGGTCTCATACGCCAAGGCAATGATCTGTTTCTTTAACATAGCCTCTGTTAATGCCCGGTCGGCGGAAAAATGAAAAAACGTAAACACGATCTGCCCCGGCCTTAAATAATTGTACTCCTCGGGTAGCGGCTCCTTGATCTTTACGATCATATCTGCCTTAGCGTACACATCTGCAGAATTAACAATGCTTGCACCTACCTTAGCGTAATCTTCATCTTTAAACCCGCTTCCCAATCCTGCCTGTTTTTCAATAAAAACCCTGTGCCCCGCTTTTGCAAGCATTTCCACGCCAACCGGAAGCAAGCCGACACGATACTCATTATTTTTGACCTCTTTAGGGACACCAATATTCATGCTACCCTCTCTACTTATGCGGTTTTATCATCGCCTCGGGGCGCACAAGTTTATCAAATTGCTGGGCAGTCAAAAGCCCTAATTCAACCGCGGACTGCTTGAGCGTTGTATTCCTGTCCAAAGCGCGTTTGGCCACCTTGGCGGCATTATCATAACCGATATGCGGATTCAAAACAGTGACCAGCATCAGAGAATTCTCCAAATGATGTTTGATGCTCGGATAGTTGGGTTTGATCCCTTTGACGCAATGATCGGCAAAACTTCGCGTCGCATCGGACAATAATCGAATGGACTGTGAAACGTTATGAATAATGACCGGCTTAAAAATGTTAAGTTCAAAATTACCGCCTGATCCGGCGATATTGACCGTTGTATCGTTGCCTAAGACCTCAAAGCAGACCATGATAAGCGATTCCGATTGTGTCGGGTTGACCTTCCCCGGCATAATGGAACTGCCCGGTTCATTGGCCGGTAAAATGATCTCACCGATCCCGCTTCTGGGGCCCGAGGCCAACCAGCGGACATCATTGGCAATTTTGATAAGCGAAACAGACAATGTTTTTAAAACACCGCTGATCTCCACCATCGCATCATGCGTGCCCAAGGCTTCAAATTTATTAGGCGCGGTCTTAAAAGGCAGCCCGGTCATTTGAGCGATCTTTTTCGCGACTTTAACCGCAAATTTCGGATGCGTATTGATCCCTGTCCCAACGGCGGACCCGCCCAACGCGATCTCATACAAGCGCGGCAGGCTTCCCTTGATACGATCTAACCCGTTATCCAATTGTTTGACATAACCGGAAAATTCCTGGCCCAATGTTAAAGGAGTCGCGTCCATCAAATGTGTTCGCCCGATCTTGATGATGTTCCTGAATTCCCTGCTTTTTTTCTTCAAGGCATCTCGTAAATGAGAAATTGCCGGGATCAATTTCTCAGTCAGCATCAGCGCGGTTGCGATGTGCATCGCCGTTGGGAACGTGTCATTGGTGGATTGCCCTTTGTTCACATCATCGTTCGGATGGACCGGTTTTTTGCTCCCCATTTTTCCACCGACCAATTGGATCGCGCGATTGGAAATGACTTCATTGACGTTCATGTGGGTCTGGGTCCCGCTTCCGGTCTGCCATACGACCAGCGGAAATTCACTGTCCCATTTCCCGCGGCTCACCTCATCCGCGGCCCTTGCAATCAAATCCGCTTTTCTAGGTCCTAAAAGTTTTAGTTCCTTATTAACTAAAGCAGCTGCCTTTTTGATGATGCCGTAGGCATGGACAACTTCCAGCGGCATATGCTCTTCGCCGATCTTAAAAAACATCAAAGACCGCGCGGTTTGCGCCCCGAAATATTTATCCGCCGGAACCTTGATCGGCCCCATACTGTCCGTCTCGATCCTAAACTTTTTATCTCCCATAAATCCCTTCCTATTTTTTCATTTGATTTATCTAAACATTCAATAGATCAAACGGCAACGAAAAAATCGTTGTCGAGAATAAAACCTTATACGGTTTCATTGTTAAAAGACTTTAAAGATTATGGATTTGTTAAATAATGGCTCAAGAGACGTACGCCAAATCCGGTGGCTCCGTGGCCGTAGTACCAGCGGCCGGACCCGTCCACAAAAGCTGTCCCGGCAATATCCAAATGCGCCCAGGCCGTTCCTTCGGTGAACTGTCGTAGGAATTCTGCCGCAGTTAACGCACCGGCCGCGCCTTTCGGAAAGCCCACATTCTTCATATCGGCACACAAAGATTTGATGGAGTCTTTAAGCTCGGGGTAAGATGGCAAGCGCCAAACCCGGTCATCGGTTTCATTGGAGGAATGGACGATATCGCGTGAAAATTTATCATCGCTGACCACCAATCCTGCGTAATCATTGCCTAATGCGACAACGCAGGCACCGGTCAATGTGGCCAGGTCGATGATCCGGCCAGGCTTATAATTTCGAACAATGTAAGAGATCGCATCCGCCAAAACAAGACGGCCTTCCGCATCCGTGTTGCCGATCTCAACGGTCTTGCCGTTGTAACTTTTAAATACATCCCCCGGTTTGAAAGCCCCTGACCCTATCGCGTTTTCCGCGATAGTGACGGCAAAGATCAAATTCCTTTTCACATTGAGAGCCAGCACATTTTTTAATGTCCCGATGACCGCCGCCGCGCCGCTCATGTCGCAGCGCATGGTCTCGATATGCCCGGTCGGCTTTAAATTGAGCCCGCCGGTATCAAAGGTGATCCCTTTGCCGATCATCGCGGTATAATCGCCTTTTTTTGATGAACCCTCATATTTAACAATGATCAGTTTCGGTTCCTTTAGACTTCCGCGATTAACGGCTAAATGTAAGCCCAGACCTTTGGCCTTTAATTCTTTTTCATTTAAAACCTCGATCGAAATGTGTTTCTTTCCTTTTATAAGTGTCCGGATCGTGGCTTCCAAATGTTTTGAATCAACCGTGTCCGCGTTATCGTTGATAAGATCCCTGGCTAAATTCACCCCGGCACAGATGGTGATCGCATCCTCTAATGATTTCCGCTGTGAAGCTACCAAATAGACATTTTTTTCTACGATCGATTGGTCATTTTTATCCTTGGATTTGTACTTCGCCCACTGATAGGTCCCGATCAAATGCCCTTCAATAATAGCCTTAAGCGTGGATTCAGTTTGTTCGTGCGCAACGATCTCGACATCTCTGACCTTTTTAAGGTAGGAGGATAAAAGGGCATTGCGGACAGCGATCCTCAAACTCGTAAGCGACAGATCACTTCTTTTTCCCAATCCAACCAGCAGGATCAACGTCTTATTATGACTGATAGGGAAGATCTGTCCGTTCTCGGCGGTAAAAGAATTTAATTGTGATATCTGGCGCAGGGCGTCTTTTATTTTTGTGTTATTGAGCGCAACTTTCTTTTCCTTGAATTGCTCCTGATCAATTAATACAAGGCAAGCCTCTTTATCTAATTTCGCGTTGGGTCTTAAGGAAAGCACGTCTATGTCCTTTCTGTTTTAGAAATTATTTGCGTTGTTCGATCGGGACATAATCTCTGATCTTATCCCCCGTGTAGATCTGCCGGGGACGTCCTAGGCGGGAATCTTTATCCTCGCGCATCTCTTTCCAGTGGGCGATCCAGCCCGGCAGGCGGCCGATGGCGAACAATACAGGGAACATATTGGTTGGAATGCCTATGGCCTTGTAGATCAGGCCGCTATAAAAATCAACATTAGGATAAAGTTTTCGCGTCACAAAATATTCGTCCTTTAAAACGATCTCTTCTAAGCGCACCGCGATATCCAATAACGGGTCATGGATCCCCATTTTTTTCAATAAAGCGTGGGCCCGTTCCTTAATAATTTTGGCCCTGGGGTCATAGTTCTTATAAACCCTATGGCCAAACCCCATCAAGCGATAATTGCCGGTGTGATCTTTGGCCTTTTCAATGAATTTCTCAACTTTTCCGCCGGATCTATAGATCTCCTCCAGCATCTCCACCACCTCTTCATTGGCCCCACCATGTAACGGCCCCCACAGCGCGCAAACCCCCGCGGAAACCGAGGCAAAAAGATTGGCCTTTGAACTTCCGACCAGCCTGACAGCTGAGGTGCTGCAATTTTGTTCGTGATCCGCATGTAAAATAAATAACGTTTGTAAGGCCTTAACCACATCCTCGTGGATTTTGTATTCTTTGCGCGGCGTTGAAAACAGCATATGTAAAAAGTTAGGGATATAGGCGAGATCATCGCGCGGCTCAAGAAAAGGTTTGCCGACGGACTTACGATACGAATACGCCGAAATAGTGCGCACCTTGGAAAGCAATTGCGCGGCCATGCCCTGGATATCATCTGCGGACGGATTTAATTTTGTCAACTCAGGGTGGAAGCCCGACAAGGAACACACCATGGCGGATAAGACCGCCATCGGATGGGCCGAAGATGGATACCCGGCAAACATCTTCTTCATGTCCTTGTGGAGTTTCGCGCTTCTTGTAAACGACAGCGAATACTGTTTAAGTTCGGTCTTGGTGGGAAGTTTTCCGTTGATCAAAAAATACGAAGTTTCGACAAAAGTGGATTTCTCCGCGAGCTGCTCGATAGGAATGCCCCGGTAACGCAGGATCCCTTTCTCTCCATCGATAAAAGTAATGGCGCTCTTGCATGCGCCCGTGTTGCCGAAGCCGGGATCAAAGGTGATATAGGACGATTCGGCACGTAATTTCAAAATATCAATGGCTTTTTCCCCCTCGGTGCCGATCAGAATGGGAAGTTCGAAAGTTTTACCGTCTAAGATCAGTTTTGCGTTTTCCATAATGATATCCGAATTTAAATTTGTTAACCGATTATATTATAAGCCCACATCAAGTGCAAACGATTAAATACGGATGCGCTGCTCGATCTTCTTGATCAATATCTCCGGATCGATGGGTTTGAGCACATAGTCATCGCAGCCGTAATTGTAGGCTTCCACGAACCGCTTTTCATACGCCGTCACAATGATGATCGGGATCCCTTCGCCTAATGGGATGCCTGCTTTTTTTTCGCTGTCCCTGATCATTTTCAAGATTTCCAAGCCGTTGATCCCCGGCATTTCAATATCCAGCAGGATCAGACTGTAGGAATCCTTTTTCAAAGAGAGATTGTAGGCTTCGATCGCTTCCTTACCGTTGGCCGCAAAATCACATTCCGCGACCTCCCTCAAGATTTCCGCTAGCAGCTGACGGTTCTCAAAATTATCATCAACGATCAGTATGCGGTACATGTCATTTCTCCCGTTCATTTTACTTCATTTCCTTAGGAGGAAATGAACGAGGCTCACCCTATGGGGCGGCCTTGCTTAGGTATTGTCCTAATTCACTGACCCTTTGCTTCAACACCTTAAAATAATTTTCCAGCTTTGCCTTCTCTTCGCCAGCCTTAACCGCGACATGCATATCATTTTCCGCCGTCGTGATGGTGGTAAGCCGCAGATTCCCCCCGGTGCCCTTGATCTCATGCAGGATGGCCCGCATCTGCGCCGTGTCGTTGTTTTTCAACGCTTCCTCCAATTTAACCATCCGGTCCGCCAGTGCCTGAGAAAAACTTAAGATCAGGCGTTTGAGAATTTCGGGACGGACCTTTAATTCTTGGCTGATCTTATCATAATCAATTTTAAGTTCCACGTTAACCATTGTTCTCCCTCAATTTTTAGTCCTTCGACTAGTTATTTGTCCATTTGCTCTTTAAGTTGATCAAAATAGGCGCTAAAGGTTTCCAATAGATGCGCGATCTTCTCTTTATCCTGGCTGGTTTTAGCGCAATCGCTCATTTCCTTCGCGACCGATGACATGTCCTTAAGGCGAAGATTATCGTAGTCCCCTTTAAATTTATGAGAAATGGCTTTGACCTTTTCAAAATCACCGACCGGAAGGGCTTCTTCCAGGGCTTTGATATCCTGAGCCGTCTGTAAAACAGCTTTTTGCAGGACCCTTTTATAGATCTCCGGGCTGATATGCAGACTGGCGCTGTTTTCTTCGATATTCAGCGTGAGTTTTGAAATTCCGGACATTTTGTATTCCTATCGTTTGGGCACAATGCCGATTGATAATTCAATGACCATTTTTTTCTGGTTATTTTCCAGGAAAAAATTAAGATCGTATTTCTGGAACTCACTGCCGCAAAATTCGACCCCCGAGAATGAACTGTTCCTAAAATTAATGAACGGCGACATCTCCAATTCCTGGTAACCGGCGGCCTTCATGTCGGATTTGAACCGGCCGGCAATAATATTACACAATGTCCCGCAGGAATCCCGCAAGGCATCATCATTATCATCATCGAACAATGGGTACTGCAATGTTTTCATCATCTTCGCCAAATAATCCTGCGGCACATAAACCACGACCACGCCGATGGCCTTATGTTTGGCCATATCAGCGGCGTTTAAATAATAATTCACAGCAGAGATATAGGTGGCCTCATTGTTGAATTTTTCCATCCCGTCCACGCGCATACGGCCTTCATATTCGTAGATATTCTTTTGCTCCAATTTGGGCGGCTGCGAAAAACTCGCCTGCCCCCGCTCCTGAAAAAGCGCGATGACGCTTTGAGAAAGGATTTGCGCGAATGTTTCCAGTTCCTTGTTTTGAGCCTTAGCGAACATCATTACAACAACTCCTTTATTTCAAATAGTTTTTTAAAACCTGCACCAACGCTTCCGGGGTGTACGGCTTGACGATATAGCCGGCCAATTCAGGATTAACGGTCTTGGCCTTCTTTTTATTTTCATCGGTCCCCGAAGCGGTGACCATGACGATCGGCATTTTTGCGACCTGCGGGACTTTAACGACCGCTTCCATAAATTCCATTCCGGACATCTGAGGCATCTGCCAATCCAATAAGATCATCCCGATCTCTTTATACCGTGTCCCCAATATCTGAATGGCCTCTTCGCCGGATTTGGCCTGAAGAAAATCATTGGCGATCCCCGAACCCTTCAAAACTTCGATCAGAAGTTCCCGCTCCAGGTCCGAATCATCCACCACTAAGATCTTCTTTTTACTAAGCTCGCCCATAAAAACCTCATTTTAATAATTAATAGTTAAGATTAAATTCTAACGGAACGGACAATGACCTCTTTTAATTCCATGATATCGAACGGCTTGGCCAGATAATCTGTCATGCCGATACTTAAACATTTTTCTTTTTCCTCTTCGATCTCTGCCGCGGTCAACGCGATGATCGGGAACTTTTTCCTGAGGTCCTTACGGATGATCTCGGTCGCTTCCAGTCCCCCCATGACCGGCATCTGCAGGTCCATGAAGCAAACATCATAATCTTTCGTTTTTAGGATATCGATCGCTTCCTTCCCATTTTCGACATAATCCACCTCGCAGCCCAGCGTTTCAAAATGCGCCTTCAAAAGCTCCTGATTAGGGAGGCTATCTTCGACCACTAAAATTTTTATTCCCACGCAGGAGATCCCTAAGACATCCTCCCGGGTCAAACTTTTCGGGTCTTTTTTCTTTCCGACGAACAAACGCGTCAGTATTTCCAAAAATTCGCTTTCAATGACCGGCTTGGCCAGGCATTCATCAAAATTATTCTGCTTTTGTGTCTCACCTAAATTGG
>MHFY01000142.1:0-9555 GCA_001805375.1 Omnitrophica WOR_2 bacterium GWA2_47_8
GTCTATTAAAAGAGTATTAAATGAGTCACGTCCGAATATTATTATTCACCTGGCCGCTGTGGTCGGCGGGATTGGCGCCAACCAGGAAAATCCGGGAAGATTTTTTTATGACAATCTTATGATGGGAGTCAAGCTGTTGGACCAGGCCAGGCTTGCCGGTGTGGCGAAGTTCGTCGCGATCGGCACTATTTGCAGTTACCCCAAATTTACCAAAGTCCCTTTTAAGGAAAAAGATCTTTGGGATGGGTATCCCGAAGAGACCAACGCGCCTTACGGCTTGGCTAAAAAGATGCTTTTGGTCCAATCACAGGCCTATCGCCAGCAATACGGTTATAATTCCATCTTTCTTCTCCCGGTCAACCTTTACGGCCCCGGTGATAATTTTTCGCCGGAAAGTTCACACGTTATCCCCGCCCTTATCAAAAAATGCTGTGACGCTATGATCTCAGGCCAGCAATTTATTACAGTTTGGGGAACCGGGAAACCCACCCGGGAATTTTTATATGTAGACGATGCGGCCCGCGCCATTCTTCTGGCGACGGCTAAATATAACAAGTCTGAGCCGGTCAATTTAGGTTCCGGTTTTGAAATTTCCATCAAAGAACTGGTTCACTTGATCGCGCGCTTGACCGGTTTTAAAGGAAAGATCATCTGGGATAAAACGAAACCCGATGGCCAGCCCCGCCGGCGGTTGGATATTACCCGAGCGCAGAAAGAATTCGGATTTAAAGCCAAGATGGATTTTGAAGAAGGCCTGAAACGAACGATCGCCTGGTACAAAGAACAGATCGCCTTCCCCCAAATGTCACGCTGATCAATCCTCATGGATCAAAAATTCTCCACCCTGAGCCGTCCTCTCACAGCTGTGATCCTGTCGTTATCTGGCCTTTTTTTCCGCCATCAAAACCTCTATCACCGCGAATTATGGAACGATGAGATCTATCAGTTAAGCTTAACCCGCGGCCCCTTACGGCCCTTTTGGGAAAATCAATCTTACGGCGACTTAAGCGGGTTTGCCGGCGATTATCTGCTGACCTACCCTTTTGTCCAGTGGTTCGACCCCAATAAATGGGGCATGGCTATTCCGCATATTTTATCCACGATCCTGGGGTTTTATCTTTTGTATGTGGTCTGCGATAAATATTGCAAAACAGCTTTAGGGTTTTTTGTGGCCTTCGCGATCGCGGCTTGTAACGGAAATTTGATCTTTCATTCTTTTGAGTTGCGGCCTTACGCGGTCTTGCCGACGCTGGCCCTGGGATCTTTTTTTTGCGCGGACGCGCTGGTCAACCGTTTTAGCCAGTTATCCATGGCAAAGAAGGTGGGGGCCGGATTTTTTTATGTCGTTAATCTTTTTTATCATGCCTTCGGCCTTTTGATCGTTGCCTTCCCGCTTTTGTATTTCTTTCTATCCAGGAAATGGTATTTCATTTTCAATAAAGAGAACAAAGGCCTCGTTACGTTCCTTCTCATGGTCTTCGCGATCGGCCTTCCGATCTGGTTCCATTACGCGACCATGAACCCGAATAACTTAAGCCGGGATGTATTTTTAGAGCAGGGGATACATACCTTTGCCATTTTGCCGAATCCGCTGGATGGATTTAGAAAGTTCTTTGACCGGACGGTTTTTTATAATCTGATCGGGTTTAAACCTCTGTATTTTTTTTTGGGCGGGCTGGTGTTTTTGATCGTTGTGCCGTTCAAGCAAAAGAGAGAGAAGGTCATGTTCTTCCTTATCACTGTCCTTTTGCCCCTGGAAGTTATTTTTCTTTCGGTTTTAATTAAAGGCTATTGGTTTTTAGACCGGCAGTATGTTCACTTATCGCCTTTGTTTGCCGTTTTCCTCGGCATGTTGTGGGACTCAGCGTTTTCGTATTACATCGCGGCCCTTAAAAAACGGGCCAAGCTTTCCGTCCGGGAGATCTTAGGTTTTGTCCTCATGGCCGGCTGTTTTACAGCGGGGATGATCAATTTGATCGTGTATTTGGTGCGATTATTTTTTTAAAGAAATCAATATGCCAAATCCTTTAACACTCACAATCGATATCGGCGGAAGCGGAATTAAAACCGCGGTCCTGGATCTTAAAGGAAAGATCATTTCCAAATTCCTGCGCGTGAAGACCCCTCAGCCGGCCACACCGCAGAGAATTCTCAAAGCGATCAAGGGATTGATAATATCTTTTCCTAAATACGACCGGATCTCCGTCGGGTTCCCGGGGGTCGTGGCCGGCAGTACCATTGTCACCGCGCCGACTTTAGCGAACAAAAGCTGGCAGGGTTTTGATCTGGGTGCTGCTTTACAGAAGGAATTCGGAAGGCCGGCGCGCATTTTAAATGACGCGGACCTGCACGGATTGGGTGTCATCAAGGGGAAGGGCCTTGAACTTGTGGTCACGTTAGGGACCGGTGTCGGCACGGCCTGTTTTTGGGAAGGGAAACTTCTGCCGCACTTAGAGCTGGCCCATCATCCGGTCTCTAAAAAGGGTGAGACCTACAATGAATATTTGGGCGATAAGGCTTTAGAAAAGATCGGCAAAAAGCATTGGAATAAACGTCTCAAGCGCGTCCTTAACATCCTTCACGTTCTGATGCGTTATGACACGGTTTATTTAGGCGGGGGCAATGCCCGCCGGGTCAGTTTAAAGAAAAATAAGAACATCAAGATCGTTTCCAATCAGGCCGCCATCTCCGGCGGCAAGGCGCTGTGGCCGCTTTGATATCTCGATGCCTCCAACGCTAACATCGCTTTCTTTCTCGCTAAGCCCCAGCGGTATCCCCCGAAATGTCCCATCCCTCGGATCACCCGATGGCAGGGAATAAGATAGGCCACGGGATTTCTTCCGATCGCTGTTCCAACGGCTCGTACCGCCTTTGGGCAACCAGCCAACTCGGCAATCTTTTTATAGGTGGTAACGGTCCCCGGTTTGATCTTTAAAAGCGCTTCCCAGACCTTGATCTGAAAATTCGTTCCTTTGCATAATACTTTGAGTGGCGCGCTTTTTTTTAGCCGTGAAGCAAAGATATTCTCAACACAATCCCGTGTTTTATCCTGATTGGGGTTTAATTTTGCATTTTGCCAATCGTTAGTAAGGTTTTTTAGAACTTTTTTCCGATCCTCTTTATCTAAAAACGAGAGATTGCAGATCCCTCGATCTGTTAAGGCAATAAAGCATTCTCCGAAGGGAGTGGGATGAAATCCATAGTCAATGGTCAACCCCATACCTTTTTGTTTGTATTCCCCAGGGCTCATGGCTTCGCAACTGATAAAGAGATCATGCAGCCGGCCGGGGCCTGACAGTCCCGCGTCATAACTTACATCCAGGAGGCTGGACTTTTTTAACAGTTGCTTGGCATATTCCTTGGTGAGGAATTGCAAAAAGCGTTTGGGGCTGATCCCGGCCCAGTTTTGAAAGGTGCGCTGAAAATGGAATTCGCTGATCCCGGCTGTTTGCGCTACTTCCCGCAAACTCGGCTGGCGTTGAAAATTCTCATCCAGGAAGTGAATGGCTTTTTCGATCCGGTAATAATCTTTGGACAATTGGGGGAGGCTGTTTTTCATAAATCCCTTTCTATTGTAGGGATGGCTTGGCGTATGGTCAAATTATACTTTTCGCTATACATCAAAACCACCCGATTCTTGCGTTATAGAGGAAACCCCGCGGCGCTTTCGCGCGCCTGGGGTGAATTTTGCAGGAAAAATCATTCCGGCAAAATTCAAAGTCATTTAACTGCTAGCAGTTAGCGTTTTAGGTTGAATTATTGACAAAATCAAATTGTTGGCTATAATGGGTTAGCTTTTTAAGTGACGACACAATTTACTCGCATGAAAGGTGTTTTATGAACAAGCAAACCATTAAAGATATCAAAGTCAAGGGCAAGAAAGTCATTGTCCGCGTTGATTTTAACGTTCCGCTGGATGAAAAGTTCAATATTACCGATGATCGGCGTATCAAAGAGGCCCTTCCAACCATTCAATATCTTCTCAAAGAAGGCGCCGCCAAAGTCATTCTCATGAGCCATTTAGGCCGGCCTAAAGGAAAACCCGAAGACGCCTTTCGGCTTACCCCCGCCGCCAAGCGTTTAGAAAAATTACTGAAAGAAAAAGTCCTTAAATTGGATGAATGCGTCGGAGAGAATGTCAAAAAGCAGATCGATAGTTCTAAAGAAAAGGTCATTCTGCTGGAAAATTTGCGTTTCCATAAAGAAGAAGAGGCGAATGACCCTAAATTCGCTAAAGAGTTGGCTTCCCTCGCTGATATTTACGTCAATGACGCCTTCGGGACCGCCCATCGCGCGCACGCTTCGACCGCCGGCATCACACAGTATTTGCCTTCGGTTGCCGGATTTTTGATCGAAAAAGAGATCCGTTATTTAGGGATGGCCATGGAAAATCCTAAAAGGCCGTTTGTGGTCATTTTAGGCGGGGCCAAGGTCTCGGATAAGATCACCCTCATTGAGAATTTACTGAAAAAGGCCAACGCGATCTTGATCGGTGGCGGGATGGCATACACCTTTTTAAAGGCCTTGGGCAAAAATATCGGCAACTCCAAACTCGACCCGGATAAGATCGACACCGCCCGGCAGTTAATGGAAAAAGCAAAGAAGATGAACGTCAATTTTGTTTTAACGACCGATTTTGTTATCGTTAAGAAATTCGATGATGTCGCGAGTGTCAAGATCGTGGATGATATCCCTGACGGATGGGAAAGCATCGATATCGGGCCTAAGACACGCAAGGCGTTCAAGGAGGTCTTAGCCAGGGCCAAGACCGTTATCTGGAACGGGCCGGTCGGGGTCTTTGAGATCGACGCTTATGCTCAGGGAACAAAAGAGATCGCTGAATATTTGGCCGGCCTAAAAGATGTGCTCACGATCGTCGGCGGCGGGGATTCCGCGGCCGCGGCCGCGAAGTTCAAGGTGGAGGATAAGTTCACGCATATCTCAACCGGGGGCGGGGCGTCGTTGGAATATTTGGAAGGGAAAGAACTGCCCGGCATCGCGGCGTTGAATGATAAGAAGACTGTGACAGTTTAATTAAGCGTGAAACGTGAAGCGTCGTTCGTCGTTCGAAATACGCTTCACGAGAGACGAGAGACGAATTAATTATGCGCAAGATCATTATCGCAGGCAATTGGAAAATGAACAAGACGGCGTCGGAAGCGGTCAAGCTGGCGACGCTGTTAACGCGGGACCTGGCTGATATTACGGAAGTGGATATCGTGATCTGTCCGCCGTTCACCGCGTTGGCCGACGTGCACGATGTGGTGACGGACACGAATATCGGTTTAGGCGCGCAGAATTTATATTGGGAAGACGAAGGCGCTTTTACCGGTGAGGTTTCCGCGCCGATGATCAAAGAATCGGGCGCGCAGTATGTGATCATCGGGCATTCGGAGCGCCGTCAGTTTTTCGGAGAGACCGATCAAACCGTCAATAAAAAGATCAAGGCCGCCCTGAAATGGAATTTAACGCCTATTGTCTGTGTCGGCGAAAATTTAGAGCAGCGCGAAAAGAATAAAACTTTCGATGTGGTCTCAGGTCAGTGCAAAGGATCGCTGGCCGGTTTCACGGCGCAGGAGATGGAAAAAATGGTGATCGCGTATGAACCTGTCTGGGCGATCGGCACCGGTAAAACAGCGACACCGGCCCAGGCGCAGGAAGTTCATAAATTTATTCGTGAGCTGATCTCTAAGATGCACAATGAAGATGTGGCTTCCAGTGTTCGGATCCAATACGGCGGAAGTGTTAAACCCGAGAATACCGCGGAATTAATTTCACAGGAAGATATAGACGGAGCGTTGGTGGGCGGGGCAAGTTTGTCCAGCGATTCGTTCGTTAAGATCATTAAAAATGCGAGGAAGTAAATAAAATTTTATCCCTCGCATCCTAGGAGTGAAGCGACGTAGGACTACCTTATGATCCTAAAGCCTTTTGGCTTTAGGATGAACTCTCGGGTAAGGTAAATCTAAAATAATCCCGAGAGTTCAATTAACGCAAAGGGGCACGTGTAATGTTATATAGCGGACTGTTCTTTATTCACATCGTTATTACTATTCTTTTGGGTTTGGTGATCTTAATGCAGTCCGGCCGCGGGGGAGGTTTGACCGAGGCCTTTGCGTCGGCCGAGTCGATGTTCGGGGCCAAGACCAATGCCTTTATGGTGAAAACGACCACCGTTTTGATCGTGTGTTTTATTGTGACCTCAACCAGTCTGACTTATTTATCAAGCCAGAAAAAGCGTTCGCTTATGCCGACCACGATCGCGACACCGCAAAAGATCGACCACACAATTGAAATTCCTTTAACCGATGAGAAACAGGCAGCGAAACCACAGCAGCCTGCTGATGCTCAAAAGAATACAGAAGCTCAAAGCGCGCCAGAAGCGGCACCCGTTACCGAACCCGAACCTCAAACGGCACAATAAAGTCTTCGAATGTCCCATTATAGGAAAAGACCTCTTAACAAGATATTTTCCTTCTTCATCAGTGTCCTCTTCGTTATATTTTGCCTATCCCTAGCGTCCGCTGATCCCGATAAGTACGGCGGGGAACTCGTTGTCTCAACTACTTCCGACCCCAAATCCTTTAACGACATCATCGCCAAGGAAACTTCCACGACCGAAATAACCAGCTTGATGTTTGAGGGATTGACCAAGACAAATGCCTTTACCCTCAAGGTCGAGCCTTTGCTGGCAGAAAGCTGGGAAGTTACTAAGGACGGGCTCACCTGGATCTTTCATTTGCGCCAGGACGTTCAATGGTTTGACGGAGAGCCTTTTACCGCCGAGGACGTGATTTTTACGTTTAATGAGCTTATTTATAATGATGGTATCCCATCGTCTTCAAAAGATATCTTCACCATTGAAGGCCAGCCCTTTAAAGTGGAAAAGATCGATCCTTACACCGTCCAATTTACCTTACCGGTCAAATTCGCCCCGTTCTTGCGCGGCATGTCGCAGGCGATCTTGCCCAAGCATAAATTAAAAAAAGCCGTGGATGAAAGGAAGTTTAATTTCACCTGGGGCATTGATACGCCGGTTTCGGAGATCGTGGGGACGGGCCCGTTTAAATTAGCGAAGTATTCCCCCGGACAGAGGATCGTCCTGGAAAGGAATCCCCGTTATTGGAAAAAGTCCGAAGACGGCGAGAGCCTTCCTTACCTTAATAAAATTATTTTTGTGATCGTGCAAAGCGCGGATGTGGAGCTGTTGAAGTTCATGGAAGGAAGCGTGGATAATTATACCCTGCGGGGCATGGATTATCCTTTATTAAAACCGCTGGAGAAGGAAAAAGATTTTACCATTTACGATATGGGTCCGGCGATGGGAAGTAACTTTTTATGCTTTAACCTGAACCCGGGGACGAACCCCAACACGAAGAAACCTTTTGTCGCGCCGAACAAGCTGGCCTGGTTTTCGAATGTGGAATTCCGGCGGGCGGTGGCGCACGCGATCGATAAAAAACAGATCATTGAGATCGTCAAGTACGGATTAGGCTACCCGCAGGATTCGCCGATGAGCCCGGCCAGCGGATTTTTTTATTATCCCGATGTCCTGAAATACGAATACGACCTGGAAAAAGCCAGGGCCATTTTGGAAAAGATCGGTTTTAAAGACCGCAACAATGATGGGATCATTGAGGATGAGAAAGGCAACAAACTTGAATTTAATCTGTTCACCAACGCGGATAATACCGAACGCATGGATATTGCCGCTTTGATCCGGCATGATCTGGAGAAATTAGGGATGAGAATAAATTTTCAGCCTGTTGAGTTCAATACCCTGGTCAGTAAATTGACGTCAACCTATGAATGGGACGCGATCGTGATGGGTTTGACCGGCGGGGTGGAACCGCATTTTGGAAAGAATGTCTGGCATTCCAGCGGCCAGCTTCATCTGTGGCATCCGAAACAGGAAACACCCGCGACGGAATGGGAAAAGAGGATCGATGACCTCTTTAATAAAGGCGTGCAGGAATTAAATGAGGATAAACGCAAAGTCTATTACGATGAGTTTCAGATGATCTCTTCAAAAGAATTGCCGGTCATTTATACGGTCTTAAGCGCCAAGTTATCGGCGGTGCGCAATAAATTCGGCAATCTGAAACCTTCCAACTATGAAGGTGTCTTTCATAATTTGGAAGAAATATATATTAATAAATAATGGAAAGTGATTACGCAGATAAAAAGGCTGGATTACACACCTGCCTGCCGGCAGGCAGGGATATCTGTGTAATCTGTGGCTTTAAATCTGTGTAATCTTTTAAAATAGTCCAATGTTTTCCTATATCTTAAAACGATCATTGGTCGCGATCCCCATGCTCCTGGGAATATCCCTCTTGACCTTTATCCTCATGCGGTTGAGCCCGGGGAATTTTTTGGACACCATCCGTCTTGACCCGCAGATCTCTGAGGAGACGATCGATCATTACAAAACATTGTATCAGTTGGATAAGCCCGTGCTCTGGCAATTCGTGCATTGGATCAAGAATTTGCTGAAAGGGGAGCTGGGCTATTCCTTTTATTTTAATGTGCCGGTATCGCGGATCATTTCGGATCGGTTGTTTAATACATTCATTTTATCTTTCGCGAGTTTTTTGATCACCTGGCTGATCGCGATCCCGTTAGGGATCGCGGCGGCTCTGCACAGAAATAAATTTATGGACCGCGTCATCCAATTTTTTTCTTATGTCTGTCTTTCTTTACCGAGCTTTTTTCTGGCCATGGTGTTTTTATTCTTGGCCAGCCAGACCGGGATCCTGCCGTTAGGCGGGATGTACAGCCCGCGATTTGATGATCTCAATCTTTTGGGCAAGGCAACGGATCTGTTCCTGCATTTAGTGATCCCGGCCCTGGCGCTGTCGTTAGGCGGGATCGCGAGCCTGCAGCGTATCATGCGCGGGAATATGCTGGAGGTCTTGGGCCAGCAGTATATCCTTTCGGCTAGGGCCAAGGGATTGCCGGAGAACCGGGTGGTCTACAGCCACGCGCTGAGGAATGCGATCAATCCGCTGATCACGCTTTTGGGTTATGAGTTTTCTGCTCTCTTAAGCGGGGCGGCCTTGATCGAGATCATCTGCAGCTGGCCCGGCTTGGGCTCGTTGATGCTGACCGCGGTGCGTTCCAAAGATATTTATCTGGTCATGGCCAATATGCTGTTAGGCGGGGTGCTTTTTATTATCGGCAATTTACTGGCGGATATTTTGTTGGCCAAGGTTGATCCGAGGATCCGTTATGAAAAGTAAATCAAAAGAACCAAAACCCATAAGCGAATTTCAGTTGGCGCTGAATAATTTTAAGCGGAACAGGCTCGCGCATTTTTGCGTTTATCTTCTTTTAGCGCTGTATGGGATGGCCGTGTTCGCGGATTTCCTTTCGCCGTATTCTTTTGAGAATGAAAGCCGGCAGTATTCGTATTCTCCACCCACACCGATCCATATCATTCATGAAGGAAAAATGACCGCGCCTTTTGTTTACGGCATTGAATTTCATTATGATGAAAACCGCAAACGCGTTTTTGAAATGGACAAGACCAAGAAATTTCCCATCCAGCTTTTC
>MHFY01000142.1:9576-16073 GCA_001805375.1 Omnitrophica WOR_2 bacterium GWA2_47_8
CGGGGCCAGGGTCTCTTTGTCCATCGGGTTGATCGGTGTCTTGATCTCCTTTTCGATCGGGCTTTTGGTCGGAGGGATCGCCGGTTATTACGGCGGAGGGATCGATAATATCTTGATGCGCATCTGTGAAATGTTCATGCTGGTGCCGGGATTTTATCTGCTTTTGGCGTTACGGGCCGCGGTGCCGGATGATTTTAACTCGGTGCAGGTGTATTTCGCGATCGTGATCATTCTTTCTTTTATCGGCTGGGCGTCGCTGGCGCGGATCATCCGCGGGATGTGTCTTTCTTTAAGGGAACGGGAATATGTTCTTGCGGCAAAGGCGATCGGCTTGTCGGACCTTGCCATAATCCTAAAGCATATCCTGCCGCACACGTTATCGTATTCTATTTTCGCGGTGATGCTTTCGATCCCCGGTTATATTTTAGGCGAGTCGGCGTTGAGTTTGATCGGATTAGGGATCCAAGACCCGTATGCCAGCTGGGGAAACCTTTTATCCGACGCGATGAGCATCGTGCGGATAAAATTCGCGCCCTGGATCTTATGGCCGGCGTTCTTTATTTTCCTGACCGTGATCTGCTTTAACATCATCGGCGATGCCCTGCGCGATAGTTTGGACCCGATGCTTAAGAAGGCCGCCTAAAGTGGCGAGCCTCGTTCATTTCCTTCTTAATAGATGGGAAATGAGGAAAAATGAACGGGAGAAAGCTTAATATGCTGCTCGCTGTTAAAGATCTCTCTATTGTTGTGAACGACCTGGCCCAGGAAAAGACGATCGTTGATGGGATCTCTTTTGAGGTTAAGGAAAAGACGGTAACGGCACTGGTCGGCGGGTCAGGCAGCGGAAAAACCACGACCGGCCTGGCGACCTTGCAGCTTCTACCTTCGGGATTGAGCATTAAAAGGGGTGAGGTCATTTTCAAAAATGAGAACCTGGCGACGCTGCCGCAGGAACGTTTGCGAAATATCCGGGGTAAAGACATCGCGATGGTTTTTCAGGAACCGTTAAGCGCGTTTAATCCATTGTTTACGATCGGCGCGCAGATCGAAGAGGTTTTGATGTTTCATACAGATTTAAATTCTACGAAGCGACAAGCGCGGGTGTTTGAAATTTTGAATTTAGTCGGTATTGATGAAGCGAAACGCATTTATAATCAATACCCGCACCATTTAAGCGGAGGATTGCGGCAGCGGGCCATGATCGCGCAGGCCCTGGCGGCAAATCCAAGCCTGATGATCGCCGATGAACCGACGAGCAATCTGGATGTCACCCTGCAGGCGAAGGTCATTGATCTATTCAGGAAACTAAAAGCGGAACTGAACCTTTCGATCCTGCTGATCACGCATGATCTGGGCATGGTCGAACATCTGGCGGATGAGGTCGTGGTGATGAAGCAGGGAAAAATTGTGGAGCAGGGGACAACGAAAAACATAATTCAAAACCCTCAGCATCCGTACACGCAAAAATTAATCGAAGTGGTGAAGGTTTAATGCTCTGCCAATTAAAACAAGTTAAAAAATATTTTCCCGTCCGCAAGGGCCTGCTTACGGGCAGCCAGACCTTTGTCAAGGCCGTGGACCATGTGGATTTCACTATTAATGCCGGGGAAAACATCGGTTTGGTCGGTGAATCCGGAAGCGGAAAGACAACGCTGGGGCGTTTGTTATTAAAATTGATCCCGCTGGATTCGGGGCAGATCATTTTTGACGGCCAGGATTTAAGCCGGCTCAATGTCCGGCAGATGATCCCTTACCGAAAGCAAATGCAGATGGTCTTTCAGGACCCGTACAACAGCCTGGACCCGCGTTTTTCGATCCGGCGGGTCATGCTGGAGGCCATGATCTTTGACAAAGAGGCTTCTCAAAAGGAAAAAGAAAAAAGGATCGAAGAGATGCTGGAGAGTTTGCGGCTGCCCACCAATATTTTAAGCCGTTTCCCCCATGAATTCAGCGGAGGGGAAAGGCAGCGCATCGCCATTGCCCGCAGCCTTATCATGAAGCCGAAACTTTTAATTTTGGATGAAGCGGTATCGTCTTTGGATGTACTGATCCAGGAGGAGATCCTCCGCCTTTTAATGGACCTGCAGAAGAAAATGGATGTTACTTACTTTTTTATCTCGCATAATCTGCGGGTCATTAAAAAGATAAGCCAAAAAATAGCGGTCATGTTCAATGGAAAGATCGTTGAGTCCGCGCAGGCGGATGATCTTTTGGAAAACCCGATCCATCCCTACACCCAAGAATTGCTGGCCGCGGCCCTGCATTATAGATCCGTGCCCCGGACATTTTCGGTGAACTGGGGCCGGGAGACGCGTTTGCGGGACTGCGGAAATAATCATTTTGTCATCGGCGAATGAGGAAAAATCCGATCACACAGATATTAAAAAAAGATCACACAGATATTGAATCTGTGCCTTAATCTGTGTAATCTAAATTTAAATCTGCGTGATCATTTTTTATAAAAACTATGCCTAAATCTCCGATAAGCGACCGACTGTGGCGCTGGATCAATTACTTCTTTGGGTTCTTGGCCATCAGTGTTCTTCTATGGCTGACCGTTGTCCTTTCCAATATTGAGATCAAGGACCTGGACATTTGGCTGCATATCGGCATGGGCCGTTTTATTGTCGCGAATTTATATGTCCCTGCCCACGATATCCTTTCCTGCACGATCCACGGTGCCCCCTGGGTCAATCATGAGTGGTTGTTTCAAGTCGCCAGTTTCCTGACCTTTGACCGTTTTGGGCCGGAAGGCCTGATCACCATGCAGATGCTGGTCGTCGGGGTCACGCTCATGATCTTGCTGTTCTTAGGGTATGACAAGGACAAGCAGTTCATTATTGTTTTTACCCTGCTTTTGGTTTTACTGGTCTACGAATTGAGGTTCACCAACCGGCCGGACTTATTCAGCCTTTTATTCTTTGCGCTGTATATCTTTATCCTTTCCCTGTTCATTGACCGCAAGATCTCGCTTTACTTGTTGGTCTTTATCCAGATCCTGTGGACCAATATGCACGGCTTTTTCTTTTTTGGCCCGTTGTTCGTGCTGATCGGCTTGACGACCGAATGGGTCAAGCGGCATATTAAGCTTCCCTATGAGTGGAACGATGTCGGCCGGCTCAATGATGATGAGTACAGACGGTTAAAGGCTATTTTTATTTTTGTGACTTTGGCCTGCCTGATCAATCCCCTGACCTTTCAGGGGGCCATTTACCCGATCAAGGTGTTCTTTCAGATATCGGGTGACTCAAAGATATTTTTTGAAAATATCACGGAACTGCAAAAGCCCATCCTGTCCGATCAGATCTTTACGCTCAATGACCTGCCGTATTTCAAGCTGCTGATCTTGATCTCTTTTATCAGTTTTGTCCTGAACCGGCGCAATATTGATATCGGCGCGCTGGTGTTTTGGCTTTTGTTCCTGGTTTTCGCGCTAAAGGCGATCCGCAATATCCCGTTCTTTGCCTTTGCGGCCTATTTGGTCACGGTGACCAACGCGATGTCGCTGTCATTCAAAGACATCATTCCGATCCGTTTTACGGATAGGAAGTTTCAGCATGTCACGGAGGTTGTTTTAAAGATCCTGCTTATCGTTTGGATGCTCGATTACGGCATGAATGTCATGGCCCGGGGTTATTTTGATTGGGACGAATATGAGCGGAAGAGCGAGCGTTACGGCATCTCACAGCGTAATTTTCCCAACAAGGCGGTGGATTTTTTGCTGGAGCAGAAGATCAGGGGGAATATTATGAATGATTTTAATTCCGGCGCGTATTTGGTCGGGCGGGCCTTCCCGCAGATCAGGGTCTTTATCGACGGAAGGACCGAAGTGTACGGCCCGGAGTTCTTTAAGTTCTACCAAAAGGTGTATGAGCAGGGAGATGAAAAATTATTAACGCAAACCTTGAAGGATTCTCATATTTCCATAGCCCTCTTTAACACGAACATGCGTTCAGTCCCCGTGAAAACCATGAAATATTTTTATAATAATAAAGAATGGGCGCCGGTTTATTTTGATTATGACGGCTTGATCTTTTTAAAGAAAATACCGCCCTATAAGGAAACTATCCGCCAATATGCAATTGACCTGGCCAAGTGGAAACCAAAAAATGTGGATTTCCTGAGGTTAGGGGCCAGGCCGGTCGAGCCTTTTCAACAGATCAACCGCGCTTTTGTGCTGGAGGACTTGGAACTTTATGACCCGGCCATCGAGGAGGCGGAATTGGCCATTAAGATAGACCCCACGTATACCGATGCCTACAATCTTTTAGGGACGCTGAATGCCAAGAAAAAACAATATAAGAAGGCCTTTGAAAATTACCGGATCGCGGCCATCCTTCATCCGGGCGCGCGCAGTATCCGCTATAATCTGGCGCAAAGTTATTATGATCTTGGGGAGTATGGGAACGCCATTCATCAATATAATAAACTGATCGGCCATCGTTCGGATGACGCGCAGGCGTATTTTCTGATGTCGAGGGCCCTGATCAAAGAGAAGAAATATGATGAGTCGGTGGATCTCTTAAGGAAGGCTCATGCGTTAAGCCCATCTGATTTAAATGATCTTTTGCAGATCGGCGATCTGCTTTTTGAAGATAAGGAAAATGAAAAAGCCAAGATCACGTATGAAATGGCCTTAACGACCAAAAAGGACGAGGTGAAGGTAAGGCTTAAACTCGCTTCAGTCTATAAGGCCTTGAACGATAACGAAAAGGCCATCGTCGAACTGCAAAAAGCGCATGAATTTGCCCCGGACAATGAAGCGGCCATTGAAGACCTGCGTAAATTAGGGGTCAATGTTTCTAAAGAAGAGTAGGTTGAAAAAAGTGCAAAGGGGTCTTATAATACTTCCTTAAATATGAGAGAAATTCTAACATTGATCTTGGCCGGCGGAAAAGGTGAGAGGTTGAATCCTTTGACCAGGGACAGGGCCAAACCTGCCGTGCCCTTCGGCGGCATTTACCGCATTATTGATTTTACGCTCAGCAATTGCATAAATTCAGGCTTGCGCAGGATCTATGTCCTGATCCAATATAAATCTTTTTCCCTGCAAAAACATATCCTTTCCGGGTGGGATGTCGTTTCCAGCCAGTTAGGCGAATTTATCGACGTTATCCCGGCCCAGCAGCGCATCGGTTCCGATTGGTACAAGGGAACAGCCGACGCTATCCTTCAAAATATTTATGCCATCCAGGATCAAAGTCCGGAGCTCGTCTTGGTCTTGGCGGGGGACCATATTTATAAAATGGATTACCGCAAGATGATCGAATTCCATAAGAAGATGAAAGCGGACATGACGGTCGCCTGTGTGCTTATGCCTAAGGAAACGTCGAAGGATTTTGGGGTCATTGAAGTGGATAAGGACCACAGGATCAAAGGTTTTAGCGAGAAACCCGCGGACCCCAAAACGGTCCCGGGAGACCCGTCCAATATCTTTGCCTCGATGGGGATCTATCTTTTTTCACCTGAGGTCCTTTCTCAGGAGTTGGAGATCGACGCCAAGAATGAAAGCTCAGAGCATGATTTCGGCAAGAATGTTATTCCGCAAATGCTTAAGAACAAACGCCGGCTGTTCGTTCATAATTTTGTGGACGAGGAGGGGCGGCCTTTAGACTGGCGGGATATCGGGACCCGAGACGCGTATTATCAGGCTAATATGGACCTGGTTTCGCCCAATCCGGAATTTGATCTGTACGATAAAACCTGGCCGGTTCGGACTTACCATGCCCAATATCCGCCGGTCAAGATCGTGAGCGCGACTTTAGATAAAGGCGGCAGCGAGGGTTCGATGAATGATTCGATCATCTCCGGTGGATGTGTCATAATCGGCGGGCACATTAAAAGGTCCATCCTTTCGCCCAGCGTGAGGATCGAACATGAATCCGAGGTCATTAATTCTATCCTGATGGAGGGTGTTGTGGTCGGAGAGAAGTCAAAGATCAAGAATGCGATCATCGATAAGGAGGTCATTATCCCGCCTAACTCCACGATCGGATATGATCTGGAAATGGATAAAGAGCGTTTTGCGGTCACGACATCCGGTGTTGTGATAGTGGCCAAAAAGACGCACATCAATACGCTCGGTTAAAATCTATGAATGTTTCAAGCTTTGAAAAGGAAATCCAATGATCATACAGCCTAAGGTACGAGGGTTCATTTGTACGACCGCCCATCCCGTCGGGTGCGCCAAGCACATCCAGGAACAGATCGATTATGTTAAAAGTCAGCCGTCTATTCCCAACGGCCCTAAGAAAGTTTTGGTCGTGGGCGCTTCCACCGGTTACGGATTGGCCTCGCGGATCGTGTCTGCTTTCGGCTGCCGCGCCGCCACCATGGGTGTTTTTTTTGAAAGAGAAGCCGAACCCAAACGCACCGCGACCGCCGGCTGGTATAATTCCGTGGCCTTTGAAGTCGCCGCCCGCAAGGAAGGATTGTATGCTAAAAGTTTTAACGGTGACGCCTTTTCCAACGAGATCAAGCAGCAGGTGGTTGACGCG